>JAFDYP010000527.1 GCA_018267355.1 Bacteroidota bacterium | reverse complement strand
TTGGCGCCAAATGCTACCAGCATAGCTACCAGGGCGATGGAGATGGACTTGAAGATCTTCATTTTGTTTTTGTTTTTGATTGATGAATAATGGTTCGTCTCTAGTCAAACGCCTTGCCAACAACCTGAGCAGCAGCGACTATTAACTTTCATTGGCAATGATACGCCGCGGCTATCACTCTTCAAAATTTAATGATGATAGTCACTGTTAAAAATACTTTGCAGCGTTTTGGGCCGGTCCGGCTTGCCTGAAAGTTTCGGTCATTTGGCTGAGATGCTTACATTTGGCAGACGATGCATAGCAAAAAGAAAAAATGGGTCAAGGTAGTACAGCATGTGTCGCTGTGGCTGATCTTCCTTTGCATCCCCCACTACTTTTTCAACTATATCGTGCATGTGGCAGACATGCACAATGTGGGCCTGCCGATCCCCTCGGAGGAGCGCCACAGCAAATGGTTTGACCTTGTGTTTGTGATCTTCAATACAAGCTATATCGCCTTCTACTACCTCAACTCACTCGTCCTCATACCCCGCCTGCTCAGCCGCCGCAGGCGGATGTGGTATGTGCTCAGTATCCTGCTCTCTATGGTCATCATCGTGAGCCTACCGTCTATCGTGATCCGGTTTCACGATCCGGGCAAGTATATAGAGAACCCCTACGATACCTACCGGGTGCTGATCAGGGTGCTTTTCACCACGCTGCTCTTTGCCATCATCTTTATCATCAGCTCCGGTATGCGCATCGTGTATGAGTGGTACCACGCCGAGGAGCAGGCGCGCGATATCAAGCTGGCCCAGACAGTGACCGAGCTCTCCCTGCTGAAGGCCCAGCTCAACCCGCACTTCCTCTTCAATACGCTGAACAATATCTACAGCCTCTCGCTGCGCAAATCTGACGATACGCCACAGGCGGTGATGATGCTGGCAGACCTGATGCGCTATGTACTGAGCGATGCCCAGAGCGAGCACGTACCGCTGGAGCGGGACCTGCACAGCCTCCGGGAGTTCGTAGAGCTGCACCGCCTGCGCCTGACCAGCCAGGTCACGATCAACTATACCGTGACCGGCGAGGCCGATGGCAAGGAGATAGCCCCGCTCATTCTCATGCCCTTTGCAGAAAATGCCTTCAAGTATGGTATCAGCACGCATGAGCCAAGTACCATAGATATAGGTGTGCATGTAGATGGTGATACGCTGACAGCGCAGGTGACCAACAGGCTCCTGCCCAAATCACACCTGATGCAGCGCGGCACGGGCACCGGCCTGGCCAACGTGCGCCGCCGCCTGGCACTGCTCTACCCCGACAAGTACAAACTGGATATCGAGCCCGACGCTGATGGATTTTACAAAGTTTTCCTTAACATTAACCTCGCGTGATGCTACACTGTGTGATCATAGACGATGAGCCGCTGGCCGCAGACCTGCTGCAGTCCTACATAGAGAAGACGCCCGAGCTGCGCCTGCTGCAGTCATTCAATGATGCGCCCGCTGCGGCAGCATATATAGGCAGCAATGCGGTGGACCTGATCTTCCTCGATGTAGAGATGCCGCATATGAACGGCATACAACTGCTGGAGTCCCTGCCCAAACCTCCGATGGTGATCTTTACCACGGCCTACAGCGAGTATGCCGCGCAGGGGTTTGAGCTGGATGCGATAGATTATTTGCTCAAGCCTTTTGACCTGACCCGCTTCCAGCGCGCGGTGAATAAAGCACTGGACTACCACCGCTATCTGCAGAAAGAAGCCGAGACAGCCACACCGTATATCTTTGTCAAGTCAGAATACCAGGTGATCAAGATCAACCTGGATGAGATACGCTATATAGAGGCACTGGACGACTATATCAAGATCTACACCACTGCGGGCCGCCCCATCCTCACGCTCATGACGCTGAAAGCGATGGCTGAGCGCCTGCCCGAAGATAAATTTGCGCGGGTGCACCGGTCATTTATCGTATCACTGACCAAGATAGAATCTGTGCGCAACCGCAAGGTGCGCATCGGTGACGCCGAGATCCCCGTAGGCAATAGCTACGTAGAGAGCTTCAGCAGGGTACTGGAAAAACGCGGCGTGTAGGGCGAGCCCAAAAAACAAAAACAGCGTCAGGCCCTTACCCCTGCGCTGTTTTCTAACCGTTGTATGAAAATCTTTGGAAGTCTTATTGTACTGTCACTTTGCTGCTGTATCGGGCGCCGGTATTGGCTATAGTTGTGACGGTGTAGATGCCCGCAGGCAGGTCCAGACCCTGCACGCGGTGGCTCTGCTCGTCACCCACCTCTGCGCCGTAGACCACAGTGCCGCTCAGGTCAGTGATGCGCACATAGCGGATGGCATCTGCGCCCCCGGCCAGTACGATGTTCAGCCCCTTGCCGGCGGCGGCAGGATTGGGGTAGACGGTCATGGTAATGGCGGCTGCGGTGCTGATCTCGGCAGCAGCTATGTCTGAGTATTCATATTTGCCATCATAGTCTACCTGCCTGAGGCGATAGTAATTGATACCGGACAGCGGCTGCCGGTCGGTCAGTGCATATTGCTGCATCTCGTTAGTATTGCCTGCGCCTTTGACCTCAGCTATCTTGCTCCACGCTTGCGCATCTGCAGAGCGCTCTACGTCAAAGTGATCATTATTGATCTCAGAGGCGGTGGCCCATTGTAGTTGTATGCGGTTGTCATTTGTTTGCTGCGCATCAAAGGAGATGAGCTTCACCGGGAGGGCTACCTGCCAGTTGATATTGTAGGTAGATGGGGTAGGGGTAGATTTGCCTGCGGCATCTACCGTACTATAGCTGAAAGAAGCGCTGGTAGAGGCATAGCCCGTGAAGACCATATAGAGCTTGCTGGAGTCAAAGCTGGTGATGACCGTATAGCCTGTGATCTGCTCATAGGCGGCGAGGGTAGTATTGCCATCGGCATCGTAGTAGAGCTTGTTGCCATTCATACCGGCCAGGCTGGTCACTATAAACTTGTGTCCTACACCCAGCGGTCCATCCTCAGGATCTGTACCCGCCAGCAGGCCCACACCGTGCGCAGCGTTCAGCTTCCATGAGGCGTTCCTGTTTGGTTTGGTCACTGTATAGGCGCGCGAGCTGGCAGACGGCAGCTGGTCATATCCTATCAGGATGCCGGTCACATCACTGCTACCTACGCTCACTGCTATGGTGCCGGTGGTATCTGTGCTCACGCCGCTATGGGCCGGGTCTCCGGTGCCGTACTGGCCCAGGGTGCTGACCCAGCCTGCAGGCCAGCTGGTGGCCGGTGCAGCCGCTCCCACTGATGGGGCTGTGGTACCCACCCTCACGCGCAGGCCCGAGGTGCCGGGCATGATACCGCTGAAGCTGAATGTTCCGCTGCCATTGATAGTGACTACCTGTAGCACATTGCCCGTGGCGCTATCGGCCAGGATGCCGTACATCGTATTGCCGTAAGTAGTAGCGGGCTCGCTCGCAGCTTTGATTCCATTGCCATCTGCATCGTCAAAGATCTTTCCGCTTACCGTGTGGCAGTTGGCCACGGTAGCGCTGGCAGCCGCAGTAGCGGTGCAGCTATGATTGTCGGTCACGGTCACGGTGTAGCTGCCGGTAGCAGCAGTAGTAGCATTGTTGATAGACGGTGTGGCAGCGGTAGCGGTGAAGCTATTAGGTCCTGTCCATGCATAGGTGTAGGAGGCGGAGCCGCTGGCTACTGCTGTGAGAGACAGGGTAGAGCCAGAGCAGATAGGAGAGGCCGCCGATGCAGTGACAGATGGCAGCGAGTAAACGGTCACGGTGCTGCTGGCCGTAGCCGTACAGCTGGCGGCATTGGTCACGGTGACACGGTAGGTAGCCGCAGAGGATACAGATATGGCCGCCGTGGTAGCAGTGGTGCTCCATACATAGCCGGTACCTGTGCCCGCAGTCAGCGTGGTGCTGCTGCCGGAGCAGATAGCTGTAGTACCCGATATAGATGCAGTAGGATTCGCATTGACCGTCACGGTGCTGCTGGCCGTAGCCGTGCAGCCGGAGGCATTCGTCACGGTGACGCGATAGGTAGCCGCAGAGGATACAGCTATGGCCGCCGTGGTAGCGGTAGTGCTCCATACGTAGCCCGTGCCGCCAGATGCGGTCAGCGTGGTGCTGCTGCCGGAGCAGATAGAGGTAGTGCCTGAGATGGATGCAGTCGGGTTGGCATTGACCGTCACGGTGCCGCTGGCGGTAGCGGTACAGCCTGCGGCGTTGGTCACGGTGACGCGATAGGTAGCCGCAGAGGAGACAGCTATGGCCGCAGCAGTAGCGCCCGTGCTCCACACATAGCCCGTGCCGCCGGAGGCGGTCAGCGTGGTGCTACTGCCGGAGCAGATAGTGGTGGTACCTGAGATAGCAGCAGCAGGGAGTGCATTGACCGTCACGGTGCTGCTGGCGGTAGCCGTACAGCCGGAGGCGTTGGTCACGGTGACGCGATAGGTGCCTGAGGCAGCAGTAGTGATCGCTGCGGTGGTAGCGCCCGTGCTCCATACATAGCCCGTGCCGCCCGAGGCGGTCAGCGTGGTGCTGCTACCGGAGCAGATAGACGTAGTGCCGGAGATAGCCGCCGCGGGTGCTGTATTGACAGTCACAGACTGAGAGGCCGTACCCGTACAGCCGGAGGTAGTCGCGGTGACGGTATAGGTGCCCGAGGTAGTAGGGCTGATGGACTGGCTCGTGGCCCCGGTGCTCCAGCTATAGCTGGTAGCAGCAGAGCTGGTCAGTGTCACACTGCCGCCGGAGCAGAAAGTAGTGGGCCCTGAGGCAGTCATGCTCACTGACATACTGGTCAGCGAGACATAGCCTGTCAGTGGCGAGGAGGTCTTGTACACATAGGGGCAGCTGCCGTAGCCGCCGTAGGAGAAAATACGATAGTAAGATTTTTTGCTGCACATAGAGGTGCTGATCACATCAGTGAAGTAGGCCGTACTCGTACTGCCGCCCGACACAAGTGCGATGACGGTAGAGCTGCCTATCACATCACCCACATTGTAGCTGGTACCATTGGTAGGGGCATCTGCTGTAGCAGCGGTGCCTACATACCTCAGTACGATATACCCCGAGATAGAGGCACTGGGCCGGCTGAAATCTCCCGACACCGTAGTACCGCTGAGTGGCAGGTGCAGATTAGTGGGAGACTGTGTGGGTGCGCTGTAGGCGCCGTTACTCAGGGTATAGTTGCCGGATGATGACAGCACCTCAAAGCCACTGCCGCCACCATCTATCGTACCATAGCCGCTGGCTGTACCTACAGTGAGTGTATAGCAGCCGCTCGTAGCAGTCTCGGTGATGGGCCCGCTGTTATTCGTCAGGGTGCCTGTCACTGTCATATTGCCATTTACATTCACGGGGCCATTCACCGTAGCGCTGCCATTGATAGTCACTCCACCGTTAAAGTTAGTAGCGCCGCCGGCATTTTCAGTGAAGCCCGTCATGGTCACCGCCGTATTGAAGGTCATAGAGCCGGAGCCGTTATTGGCGGTCACACTGCCCATAGATACAGGCCCGCCTGAGATCACGATGTTCGCTCCATTATTGGTAAAGCTTCCCGTGGTCAGCGCGCCGGAGCTGGTCCAGGCGGTCATATTGCTGGAGATATTTACGCCATTCGGCAGCGTCACTGAGCCTGCACTGGTGAAGGCACCACCATTGAAAGTAGCACTGGATGGACGGAAGTCTGCGCCACTATTGACGGTCACGGTAGAGCCACTGTTTTGAGTAAAGGACCCCGAGTAGGTACCATTCACGATCAGCGTGGCACCACTGCCTACGGTGATAGAGGAGGTGACGGTAGACTGCGGGCTGATACATACAGTACCCCCGCTATTGATGGTGATAGCCTTATTAAATGTACCGTTGGTCACGATACAGATCACATCGCCGCTATTGGCGGTGATGGCGGAGCCGTTGTTACTGATACTGGAGGTACAGCCCGTGCACTGCGCGGAGCTGCTCATGGTAGTGGTCAGAAGGGTCAGGACAAAGGACAAAACAAGCACAGTGATCCTGAGAGGCTGGGTCGGGTACGGGAAATTCATACAACAAACAATACTTAAGGACTGTGTTGTACGGCACAAGTTTTTCTTTGTTACGGCAATCTTGCCTTTGCCGATGAATCTGCTGTTTTTTTAG
>JAFDYP010000526.1 GCA_018267355.1 Bacteroidota bacterium | reverse complement strand
CAGTCAAAGTCGTCATGTGCGGTAGCAGGCTGAAATTGTTTTTTAGTTTCTGTAGCTGCCGGAGTTGCCGCTACGTCTTGTGTTTCTTCAGACATTTCTGATATACCTCTGTTGTTGTTTATTCTCACCCGGAGTACGTGAGTTTTGTTATTGAATTTGTCCCTTTAAAGGGATTGCGAAGATACACATAAACCGCGAGAAAAATGCTAAGGAGTGTCAGCGCAATTCCTTTCACTTAAAACTCAGCCTTAATAAACAACATAAACAATTGACATTCAATATATTTTATTCTACCTCTTCAGCAAAAATGTCACAAACTTAAAAATCAGCGCTAAATCCGATGATTACCTCTTTTAACTTTGCATCACCTTGATTCACAAATTTAAAATAAGCATTATGAAAAAGAATACTCTACCAACTATTCTCTTCTGCTTGCTGGCGGCTATCACCGCTCGCGCTCAGACCTTTACCCCTATAGACATCAATAGCGGCTCCGGCAATAGTAGCCCGAGTTATCTCACCTCCTACCAGGACAAAGTATACTTCTGGGCCACCACGGCAGCTAACGGGACCGAACTGTATGTCAGCGATGGCACTCCGGCCGGGACTCAAATGCTAAAAGATATCGTGCCTGGCCCGGGCAGTAGCTATCCTAATAATTTTATAGAATGCAACAATCTCCTGTTCTTCTCTGCGAATGACAGTGTACATGGTACAGAACTCTGGGTCACCGATGGCACCAGTGCCGGCACGCAAATGCTCACTGATGCCAATACAGGTACTGCTTCAGGCTCTCCTTACTATATGACACCTTTTAATAATAAACTGTACTACAGTACCGCCGATGCCACCCATGGCACAGAACTGTGGGTGACGGATGGCACTTCTGCTGGTACCTCATTGCTCAAAGATATAAATCCGGGGGTCGATGGCGGTCAGCCGGAAGGATACAAAGGCAACTCTCAAAGAGGAACAATAAATCAGTTTAACGAATACAATGGCGCATTATACTTTCGTGCGAATGACGGAGTCCATGGTTCTGAACTATGGAAAACGGATGGTACAAGTGCCGGCACTGTGATGGTCACTGATATACTCCCTGGGCCGGGTGGCGGCCGGCCGTACTGCATGACTCCCTACAATGGTAAAATGATCATGGGAGCTACAGACAGTATACACGGCTACGAGCTGTGGATATCTGATGGCACGCCAGCAGGCACATCGTTGCTAAAAGATATTTATCCGGGATTAGCCTATTCAGAGCCGGGAGCATACTCGGGCTTCATAGAGTTGAATAATAAACTTTACTTTATGGCAACGGCAGCCTATACAGGCTATGAACTATGGTCTACAGATGGTACCACCGTCGGCACCACTCAAGTGGCGGACATTCTGGCTGGTCCGGGGTCCTCTTTTGCGGGCCAGTATGGCATAATACCGTGGGGCGGGAAACTATACTTTGCAGCCAATGATAGCATTAATGGATCTCAGCTATGGGCCTCTGATGGTACCGCTGCGGGCACCTCTCTCGTCAAAGTGCTGGGTACCGGCGGTTCAGGCAGCTCCGTGCCCCGGGCATTTTTATCTTACAACAGTCAACTCATCTTTGTAGCAGGTTTAAATACTAGCACGACCGACCTGGAGCTATGGACCTCTGACGGTACCGCAGCCAATACTCACGTGATAGCACCTGCAGTAGCTCCTAATATAAGCCCAATGAATACGGACGGATCTGGCTACGCCATGTGCTGGAACAATGGCTCCTTATTTATGGCTGCAAACTTCAACAGTATAGGTGATGAATTATGGATCTACAATACACCAAGTACTGCGATCACAGAGGTAGGTAGCGCTACAGGCATCACCGCATATCCTAATCCGTTTAGCGATGCGGTGTCCGTTAGCGGATTGGCTCAGGCCGGTGAGTATCGTGTGACCATCACTGATATCACAGGCCGCGAAATTTACAATAGCGCACTGGAAACATCCGGCGACAAGGCTACTATCATGACACGCGATCTGAGTGCCGGAGCATATCTGGTAAACGTATCCGGCAGCGATATGCGACAAACTTTTAAGATGATAAAGCAGTAATCACTATTCACACCAATGCAAAAATGGCCGGGCATAGCCTGGCCGTTTTCTTATAATACTGTATTGGCAGGTCATTCCTTTGCAGGAGCCTTGGCCAGCAAGAACAGGAGCCCTTTGTAGGCCGCATTGTGCAGTATAGTCAGATGATTCTCCTCAGGCATATAGAGAAAGTCCACCTTCACCTCCGGTGATCTCAATATCTCCATCAGCATCTTTGACCCTCTCATAGACTGATCTCCTTCATTTCCTATCGCTATAAATACTTTCTTATTTTTTGACTCCCTGAGCCCCTCAGGCTTGAGCTTCAGGAGCGCCTCATCATTCCACCAAAGGCTGGGACTCACGATGAGGTAATTGTCAAACAGGCCGGTATGTGCCAGCACCACCTCTGTAGCCAGCAGGCCAGCAGCCGACTGGCCTATGAGTGTACTGCTACCCACACCATTGTATTTCTTTTGGATATATGGCTTAAGGTCTTTCTCCAAAAAAGTAATGAACTCTTTTGAGCCGCCGGCATTAGGTATCATCTTCTTAAACTCAGGAGTAGAGCCCTCTGCAAAGGTGAAATCCTTTTTGCGGTCTACATTGCAAATACCTACGATGATAGCATCGGGCATCGTATCCAGTATATCGGTAAAAAACTGGACTAATCCCGATATGTGTATAAAGTCTTCATGTCTGCCTCCGTCCAGCAGGTAGATGACCGGCCATTCCTTTTTCGGTGTATAGCCTTTGGGCAGATAAATATTAAGATCCCGGCTCTGACCGGGGATATCAGACTGCACATGGTCTATCAACCCCATCTCAAAAGGCTTGGTACCCTCTATGTCCTGTGCGCCTGCGGCTAAGCCAAATACTACAAGTGCGGCTAACATTAACTTCTTCATTCTGTGAAGCTAATAAAAACTGTTATATAGGATTTGGGGTCGAGAACTTAAGAAACAGCTATCCTTTGGCCATACCTTTGGGATAGCACAGATAATGCTTGACTACCGGCTTGGAAAGGCCGGAAATATTGAGCTGGTCCGATGCCTGGGTGATGTCTTGTACTTTGCCATCTGCACCGAGGATATTGATACGGTCCTCATCGGGATTGTACGCGTGATTGATGGTGGTGTCGGTCCAGACCAGGTAGTGCGCCTCAGACAGAGGAACACCATATTCGCGCGTCGCCTCTTGCTTTCTAGTGGTTACTATCTCTTCGGAAAATGCCACTGACTGCATCTCTATGCGGAAAAGCCTCCGGTCCAGAATAGACGCACATAGCAGCCTTAGGATAGGATCATCGGAGTGGCGCCAGTATTTCAGCGCTGACATGATATCCATATCATCCAGCCGGGAATACAGCTCCAGTACATCTTTATCCTCTGCGAAATCACGGAGTGTCACCTGCCTGTTGAAAAAGAAGCTAAGTGCGGGTGACGCGTCAATTTTACGACCGGTTGAGATCAGCTCCTGCGCCCGGTGCAGGGCCCGGATCAGCATATTCTCCACACAGACCACTGTCTTGTGCAGGTATACCTGCCAGTACATCAGTCGCCGCGCTATGATAAAGTTCTCTATAGAGTAGATACCCTTGCGCTCTATGACCAGCTGCCCGTCTGTCACATTCATCATCTCTATGATGCGGTCATAGCTGATCACGCCCTCGTTCACACCAGTGAAAAAACTATCACGGGTGAGGTAGTCCAGCCTGTCTACATCCAGCTGAGAGGATACGAGCTGATGCAAAAATTGTTTGGGGTACCGTCCCTCAAAAATCTCTATAGCCATAGAGAGCTTACCATCAAAGTGCGCATTCAGCCGATGCATATAGATGCGTGATAGCTCCTCATGGTGCACACCCGGCACCAGGATATTCTCTAGCGTGTGAGAGTAGGGTCCATGCCCTATATCATGCAGCAGAATGGCGATCTGCGCAGCGCACTCTTCCTCTGATGTGATCTCATGGCCCTTTACTTTAAGGATATTCACTGCCTGCCGCATCAGGTGAAAAGCCCCCAACGCGTGATGAAATCGGGTATGATGGGCACCGGGGTAGACATAGTTGCTCAGGCCGAGCTGCTGTATACGGCGCAGGCGCTGGAAGTAAGGATGCTCGATGATATCAAATATGATGTCATGAGGTATCGTGATGAAACCATGCACCGGGTCATTAAAGATCTTGCGCTTATTGTCTGCCATGGGGCGAAAGTAATGAAATGACCCCAGTCAAAAAGTGAGGCACGTCATTTGAAAAGGTTATAACATTTATCATTCTAAAATATCAAAAAATGAAAGCTTACACATTGATCCTTGCGGCTGCCGCTACACTCGCCCTGACCTCTTGCAACCATGAGCCCGCCCGTGACGAAAAGCCGGGTATCCATATCAATGGCAAGAAAGGCGGAGAACTAGATGTAGACAAAGAAGGTGTGAAGGTAGAAGGCAAAAATGGTGGTGGCGTGAACGTAGACAAGAACGGCGCAGAAACCAAAAAAGCAGACAAATAGAGGAAAAAACTCCCCTCCTATTTCCCATTCGTTAGTATCTGATCAAAGCGGACGACCTCACCGAGTACTTTTCCATCAGAGAGGCGGATGAAATAGGTGTGCGCACCATTGGTGAGCCAAAGGTACTTAGCTTTTACAGTCAGGTTGTAGGCTATTGCCTGCATTACGACGGTGTGATCCAGGCTTTCACTTTGTGCCTTACATTCTACGAGTATCAGCGGCTGCGCGTCGCGGTCATAGACCACCACATCAAAGCGCCTTACCTGATCATTGACCTCTATGGCACGCTCAATGGCTATCAGAGAGGCGGGATAGCCCATTTCCAAAAGATAGTGAAGGATGTGCTGGCGGACCCACTCCTCAGGGGTGAGGGCCACATACTTCTTTCTAACAGGATCGAAGATCATGCGTAGTCCCTTTTCTTCCTTAAACCGGAAAGTGTACTCGCCAAAGATGACCGTTGTCAACGCTTGTGGATTGATTTAGCGCGAATTTGCGTAATTAGCACGGCAATAGATAATCCGTGCAGCATGAAGACCAAGCAAGACATCGTGAATAACTGGCTGCCCCGCTATACTGGCCGGGAGTTGGCAGACTTTGACAAATACATCCTGCTGACCAATTTTGACAACTACGTGACCATGTTTGCTGAGTGGCACGGTGTAGAGGTGGTAGGTCTGAACCGACCCATGCGCTCCGCCCGTGCTAATGGCATCACGATCATCAACTTTGGTATGGGTAGCCCCAATGCGGCTACCGTGATGGACCTCCTGTCTGCTATAGAGCCTGAGGCGGTACTCTTCCTGGGCAAATGTGGCGGCCTGAAAAAGAAAAACAACGTGGGCGACCTGATCCTGCCCATCGCAGCCATACGCGGTGAGGGTACGTCCAATGACTACTTCCCGCCTGAGGTCCCGTCGTTGCCTGCCTTTGCATTGCAAAAAGCTATTTCTACTACCATTCGTGACTATGCTCAAGACTACTGGACCGGTACGGTGTATACTACCAACCGCCGCGTATGGGAGTGGGACGAAGACTTTAAGGAATACCTGCGCAAGATCAGGGCTATGGCCATAGACATGGAGACGGCCACGATCTTTATCACGGCATTCAAAAATGAGATTCCTGCGGGAGCACTCCTGCTTGTCTCTGACCAACCAATGGTACCGGAAGGAGTAAAGACAGATGCCAGTGATACCAAGGTGACTACCAACTATGTAGATACGCATCTCAAAGTAGGTATCTCATCACTGCAGCAGCTCATTAATAATGGACTCACGGTGAAACACCTGAAATTTTAAGATTCTGACAACAGTCACCTGATAATCACCAAGGAAAAATGGCCAAGGAAGGCAATGACTTTGAGTCCCTGATAGCGAGCATCCGCAATAAACAGTTTGCACCGATCTACTTTTTTTGTGGAGAGGAGGATTATTTTATAGATCAGCTCACCGAGGCCATAGAGGCCAATGTGCTGAATGAGTCAGAGAAATCTTTTAACCAGACGATCCTCTATGGCAAAGATGCTACTGCACAGGTAGTGATAGAAACCTGCCGCCGCCTGCCAATGATGAGTGAGCGGCAGCTGGTCGTGGTCAAAGAAGCGCAATCTTTCAAAGACATGGATGGCATCCTATCCTATGTCAAAAACCCGGTCAAGTCTACCGTCCTGGTGATAGCGTATAAGCATGGCCTGCCGGACAAGCGCAAATCTTTTGGCAAGGAAATACAGAAACTGGCAGTATACTTTGAGTCTAACCCGCTGCGAGACTACCAGATGCCAGCCTGGATCAAAGGCTACATCAAGAGCACAGGTTACAAGATGGATGATGACACAGTAGCGCTGCTCGCAGAGTTTACCGGTACGGAGATATCTACCGTAGCCAATGAGATAGACAAGCTCATCATCAATAAACCCAAAGGCGCTACGATCACTAAGGAAGATATCGAGAAGGGCGTCGGTGTAAGTAAGGAATACAACTCCTTTGAGCTGAGCAATGCCCTGGCGCATAAAGATGTGACCAAAGTGCATAAGATCGTCAACTACTTTGTAGCCAATCCTAAGAACGGCCCAATGCCGCTGGTACTAGGTACACTACAGGGCTTCTTCTCCAAAGTATTTGTGACGGCTCACAATAAGCTGAAGTCAGACCATGAGCTGGCAGCGGTACTAAAGGTCAATCCCTATTTCGTCAAAGACTATAAAGCTGCTGTAGCTAAATATCCTAACCAGAAGCTGGAGTACATCTTTCACGTGCTGGAGGAGTACGATCTCCGCTCCAAGGGTATGAACAATAACAATACGGAGGAGGGTGAACTGCTCAAAGAGCTGGTGATAAAGATCCTCAGCTAGAGTTGCGCTATTTTTTTCCGGCCTCTATCGGCTTCATATTATAGTCTAGCACACCACCGAAATTTGCCATCTGGAGCAGGATCCAGTGCTGACGGCTCTGCTGGCTATTTATCTTGTAGATCAGTGGCCCGGGTAGTATAGATGTGATGGCTGCCGCCTGTGCAGGTGAGAGGTTCTTTGCATGGCATTTGTAGTAGCTCATAGAGGCCGCCTCCGCTCCGTAGATACCATCGCCCATTTCTATCACATTCAGGTACACCTCCATGATGCGCTGCTTGCTCCAGAATGTTTCGATCAGAAATGTAAAGTACACCTCCAGCCCCTTACGGAGAAAAGACCTGCCGGGCCATAGGAAGACATTCTTGGCTGTCTGCTGGGAGATGGTAGATGCGCCACGCTTATCCTTATGGGTCTTGTTATACTCTATATCTTCTTGTATGGCTTTGATATCAAATCCCATGTGATTGATAAAATTCTGGTCTTCTGAGCAGACCACCGCTAGTTGCAGATTAGGAGATATCTTATCCAGCGGCATCCAGGCTTTTTTGAGTTTGACCGGTTTGCCATGTATAGCCTGCTGCGTGCAGCGTATCAGCATGAGCGGGGTGATAGGCACAGGCACCCAGCGAAACGCGATGACAGACAAAATAGAAAGGACAAAAAACCCTATGATGAAACGAACTATAAAGCGGCCGATCTTTTTCAGCATATCAGCTATCTATATCTGAGAAGTTCCTTTTCTTCCTCACAAAGTGCTGCCAGACCACACTCTTAGGATAGAGCAGGTCCGGGTGCTTGCCTTTGATGGCATGTCGCTTTACGCTCATACTAGCCAGGTGCAGGGTGAAATCCCAGTGAGCTTTCCGTATCGCTCGAAAGTCAATCGTATTTTTATTCTTCAGCAGGCTG
>JAFDYP010000525.1 GCA_018267355.1 Bacteroidota bacterium | reverse complement strand
TGATCTTTTGCTTCTTCATGGCCATGCAAAGTTAGGTTTATATCACAAAGGATAAATCGCGCTGCTGGTTTGGGGTGTTTGCGCATGGGCAAGATTATCAATGTATTGCGAGCGTATTGAGTAATAATAGAGTATATGCCGTACTATCGGAAACGCATAATATCAAGCATCTTCTATTGATGCAAATCACCATCCCTTTATGACGCGCGTCATGATCATTCATGCAAACAGCAGTCACCTTTGCACAGCAAAACGTGGGATACATGGACGCAAAAAGGATAGTGATACTCGGGGCCGGTACTGCCGGTACGATGATGGCCAATCATCTCAGGCATCAGCACGCACTGCGCGACTGGGAAATAGTGATCATAGATGAGCGGGAGGTACACTACTATCAGCCCGGCTTCCTGTTTTTGCCTTTTGACATCTACCAGCCCGAAGATATCATCAAGCCGATACGCGAGTTCATACCTGATGGGGTCCATCTGGTCACCGGCAGGGTAGAATCGATACAGCCCGATCAGTCTCATGTGCAGCTGTCAGATGGTACTCCAGTGCGCTACGATATACTGATAGTAGCTACAGGAGCCCGCACAGCGCCGGAGGAGGTGCAGGGTATGCTGGGGCCGGAGTGGCGGCGCTCTATCTTTGATTTCTACACCTATGAGGGCGCAATGGCCCTGAGAGATAAGCTGCGCAGATGGGAGGGAGGCCGACTGGTGGTGCATATCACAGAGATGCCTATCAAATGCCCCGTGGCACCGCTTGAGTTTTCTTTTCTGGCAGACTCCTACTTTCATGAGCGGGGCATGCGCGATAAGGTCGATATCACTTTTGTAACACCACTGAGTGGTGCCTTTACCAAGCCACGCGCTACAGACACCCTGCAGCATCTGCTCACAGATAAGAATATCATGGTAGAAGCGGACTTTGCCATAGAGCATGTGGACAACGAAGCAAAAACTATCGTAGACTATGGTGGCCGCACAGTGCCTTTTGACCTTCTGGTCACGATACCTACCAATAAAGGCGCCGATGCACTCGAGGCCTGCGGCATAGGAGATGAACTCAACTTTGTACCGACCAATAAGGGCTCTCTGCAGTCTAAAGATCACCCCAACATATTTGTGATAGGAGATGCGACCAATATACCTGCCTCAAAGGCGGGATCGGTAGCACACTTTGAGGCTGAGATACTCACGGATAATATCATCCGCTACGTGAAAGGCGAGCCGCTTCTGGAGGAGTTTGATGGCCACGCTAACTGCTTTGTAGAGACTGGCCACGGCAAGGCACTTCTCATAGATTTCAATTATACCCACGAGCCTGTAGAGGGCACCTTCCCCATACCGGGCGTGGGACCACTGAGGCTACTGAAGGAGAGCAGGATGAATCATATGGGCAAACTGGCTTTCCGCTGGATATACTGGCACATGCTGCTAAAGGGTACGCACATACCTTTTGTGAGCGCTACCATGCAGGAGGCGGGCAAAGATTTCTAACATACTAAAACTCGAAATATGGATAAGACAATAGCAGGAAAGACGATACGGGTAAATGAGGAAGGCTTTATGACAGACTTCTCTCAGTGGGACAAAGCAGTAGGAGAATCACTGGCTGCGGAGGCTAATATCACACTGACGCCGCGCCACTGGGAGGTGCTGGGCTACCTGCAGTCAGAGTACAAAAACAACGTAGCGCTAAGCATACGCAAGGTAGGCAAAAGCGGTGTGGTAGACATCAAGGAGTTCTATGCACTGTTTCCCACCGCACCGCTCAAAACAGCAGCAAAAATAGCAGGGATACCAAAGCCTGCGAGCTGCATCTGACAGACTATAAACCAATCATAATATGGAAGAAACAAAAGGCCGTATAAGGAAGATGATGATCATCCTCTCCAAGGCCACACTGGAAAATGTCTATGCTGCATTTGTACTGGCCAATGGTGCCCGTATGGAGGGCATAGAGGCAGAGATGTTCTTTACCTTTTTCGGACTGGAGGCTATACACAAAAAGAAGCTCGAGCACCTGCACGTGGCCACGGTCGGCAACCCGGCTATGCATATGCCCACCATGCTGGGTGGCCTGCCGGGTATGGAGGCGCTGGCTACCTCTATGATGAA
The DNA here is from genome assembly GCA_018267355.1 of Bacteroidota bacterium. Classification (GTDB taxonomy): domain Bacteria; phylum Bacteroidota; class Bacteroidia; order Chitinophagales; family LD1; genus UBA1941. Next base: position 817 of record JAFDYP010000525.1, on the reverse strand, counting down.
AAAGGAAATGGAAAAGATAGATATGCCCGATGTACATGAGTTTCTGGAGATACTCAAAGCATCCGGTGTGAAGCTATGGGCCTGCAAACTGGCCATGGATATGTTTCACTACCAGCGTGAGGACCTGATAGATGACCTGGATGGTGTGCTGACAGTAGGCGACTTTTACCACCAGGGGAGCGGTGAGGGTACGCATATGCTTTTCGTCTGAGAGTAAAAGTGGCGGGAGATTTGCTGCGATAGTAAAAATCTTACAGCATGGAGCAGGATACTACACGCGAACTTCTCAAAAAACAAACAGCCAGCGACCACCTGGCCAATGAGCGAACGATGCTGGCCTGGGTACGCACGGGTATTGGTATCATAGCCTTTGGTTTTGCGGTCGTCAAGTTTTCACTTTTCATTAGGCAGCTATCACTGGCGCTGGGAGGTAATATGGTGCGCCCTCGCGGCTACTCCTCAGAGATAGGTATCGCACTAGTGGGCATTGGCACGCTGACCATACTCCTCTCATACCTCCGCTACAGGCGCACTGAGCACCAGCTCAATGAAGGAGACTATCATCACTCGCCTCTGCTCATACAGCTGATCACAGGTTCTATTTTTATCATAGGTATAGCACTCCTTATATACCTGGTCCTGACTGCATGAATATTATCGACTACTGTCCGCCACCATCTATCGAGTTATTCTCATGGATCTTCTTGCGAAGGAAGGCATCCTCATTTTCTTTATTAACGATATAGGTATTGCTGTCTTTTATCGTAGGTGCATAACCCATACTGCCGGCTGCATTTTCTACACTTGCTTTACCTTT
>JAFDYP010000524.1 GCA_018267355.1 Bacteroidota bacterium | reverse complement strand
GGTACACATAGCGCATTGAGACCAGGCGGGATGCGATACCAGCAGCAGCACTGCGAGGAGTACCAGTATGCCGGTTATTTTTTTCATGCTGCAAATTTATAGCAAAATATGCTGATGGCAGGGGTATATTTTCCCGACCTTTTGGCAGAGGATTTGTGTCATGACAAATATCCTCTCGCCTACTGACCGATTTAACCCTGAGGTAATATGAATGCACCCTATCTTTGTGAAACGTGTACTATGCCTACCGCTACCACAGAGGACTACTACCAGCAGCAGCATGAGAAATGCCGCAAGGCGCTGCTCAGCTATGCCCGCTCTGCCAGAGATGAGGACATACACCGCGCGCGTGTAGCCATCAAGCGGATCAAGGCCGTGATGACCATCCTGCATGATAGCTGCGGGCTGGACCTGGAGGGCCACTTCGGCTGCTATAGGTACATCTTCCGCCAGGCGGGCAGGCTGAGAGATGCCACCCTGATGCGGGACCGTATCAGCCAGGAGAGCCGCGACCGCACAGCGGCTACGCACCACCGGCGCATGGCCGCCACGCTATCGCGTAGCTTTCGCGAGGAGGTACCTGCCTACCTGCAGGATATAGACCACCATGTGGAGGATGTGATAGCCGAGATACGCTGCAGCCACCTGGACCTGCCCTCCTACTGCCACCACCTGCACAAAAAGCTGAAAAAGCGATGGCGCAAAGTGAGCAAGTCGGGCCACTACCACCCGCTGCGCAAACACCTGAAGCAATTCATCTATGCCTGCGAGATGCTGCCAGAGCCAGACCGCAAGGAGCTACTCTCTGCCAGAGATACCAGCCACCTGGAGAAGCTGCAGGACCTGATAGGCCAGTGGCACGACGCGATACACCTCGACGCACATATCCACTCCGGCATCAGTGATGCACGCCACCTCCACACCGACCTGCGCCGCGATACAGACCGGCTGCAAAAGCGTATCATCAAAGCAGGCGATAAGATCTGGGGCTGAGCCGCAAGGCCTCGCCTCACTATAGCGACCTCCTACCCTCTCCTCCGCAGGCGGTACAGCATATAGCCTGCGATACCCACCAGCACAAAGGCCCAGCAGCGGATCATAAAAACGAGTACATGACGCAGGATATACCAGCCATCCTGTGCGGCCTCCCACGCCTCCATCAGCAGCGGACGCTCGTAGTGAGGTATCGCTTTGGGGCTGGCTATGCGGAGGCGGCGCACGGCCTCGTGCTGATAGACCACAAAGTGCAGGGTGCTATACCTGATCTGATTCTCCATAGTGCGCGCGGCCAGTATGGCATCATCTGCCTGCTCGCGCGCGGTGAGTGCAGCCTCGGCTACCTGAGTCAGGTCGTCTGATTTCACCTGATGATTGTCCACCGCGTTATTCATCCGGCGCTCGTGGGCGGCATTGCGCTGCTGCTTCATAGCCTCTGCGAGCAGCCGGCCGGAGACCTCGTCTGCACTGATGGTACGATGATCGAGAAAGCCCACCAGCGGCGTCATAGCCCGCAGGGCAGAGTCCATACGTGTGGCAGGGATGCGTAGGGTGATGTCATTCTCCACTGTATACCAGGTCAGCTCGAGTGATGAGTCCTCTGACACCTGCACGGTCTCCTGCCGCTGTATGGTGCTGTGCAGGTCTGTGTGCGTCACAAAGCCGCCGTAGTGTGTCGTGATATCCTCCATGGCGTAGGTGGCCTCGGCCACATCGCGTACCTCAAATCGGATATCTGCCGTTCGTACGAAGCGCATACCATCGTGATCTGTCACTGCTGCGGCAGCAGAGCTGAGGTCGTGCGCTGGTGCGGCAGAATGCTCCTGCTCTGATGCAGCTCCGTTCGCGGCATCGGAGGCAGCATAGCTATCCTGGAGCGAGTGTTCGCTTTCCTCTTTTGCTGCCGACCTTTGAATCTCCGTGCCTGCAGGCGAATGCTCAGATCTATTGGCGGGTTGCTCCAGTATCGTCCTTTCTTCTACGGGGGCTTTCTTGCTCTGGCTGCAGGAGAAGGTCATGGCGAGGGCTGCTGCTGCGGTGCAGCAGAGGGCTGTGGTTTTAGACATGGTTGGATCGTTTTGGTTTTGAGGTATAACGCGGAGCCTGCACGCATTCCATACGATCTCACACCGTTTTAACGTCTTTTGATAAATGCCCGCTGATATTTATATCCGTACCTATCCAGCTAGTATATCCATGCAGATACAGGCAGCAGCCTGACGATAGCGACGTACAGGTTTCCTGTTTCCCAGCCTGCGAAGGTGGGACAACTGGAAACGTGTACGAGCAGAGTCAAGGCTTTATCAGATAAAGAAAATGTACTTAAAGCCATTGCGAGGAAGTACCGCCTCGGTACGACGAAGCAATCCGCATCTACAGACACCGTAGCCCGTCAGTAGTGAGCATAGAATGGTCACCGGTGGCACGCTACTGATTGCTTCGTCACCCGAAGTATCGGGAGTCGTCGCAGTGACGACAAGCGGCTAAGAGTAAGAAAGGACTTACTGCTTTCCCAGTAAAATAACTGCGCATGTATACTATGTATGTATATAGTATATCAGCTCACAGGCCGCTAAAGGAATGATAACGCAAATATAGCAAAATATAACCATTTTTCGCATTTTCAGGAAAGTAAATTAATGACACCTGCCGGCTGGCTCAGGTGTTCAATCTGGCGTTCAATCTGGCGTTCAATCCTCACTTGAACACCGGATTGAACAGTACCTTGAACACTTTACTATTGATCAGCTTGTTCACGCTGTTCACGTTCACGGGGAGCGTGAACACCGTGAACATCGTGAACAGGATGGAACAGCCCAAGCACCACTGGCACGCTTTATGGTTTACCACGGTTAGTAAAAACAACAACCATGAATCTCAAAAGGATATTTGGCAGCATACTCACCGTGCTGGGTATAGCGGGCCTGATCTACGGCGCCTTCCTCTTTATGAATACGCAGGGTGGCATGCGTGATGTCAAGGCCCTCGTGGTCTATGGCATACTGGGGCTGCTCTTCTTTGTGTCAGGCATAGGGCTGGTGCGTACTACGAGTGACGACGCGCGGGCATAAAGCACTGACATATATCAGCTAAATCGCTGCCGCCCGGTGCCACTCACTGAGGGATAATATTCCCCACTCTAAAAATTCCTCAAAATAGGTGCCGTCTGGTGTAAACTTAGACTAAGTTAGCCGTATATTCGTTTATCAAGTATGCACTATCTTAGTATCCTTTTCGCGCTTTTGCTCACCGGAGCAGGAGTGAAAGAAGACGCTACCCCGGTGGCGCACCATGTGGCTGAGGCAGCGACCGACCAGACGCGCCAGCTCTATACAGACTGCCACCTGGCGGGGCTGATACCCTACGATGCTTTCAGCAAATGTATGGCCGGCTATGACAGGTACAAACCAGCCAAGCACATCGTGGCCATCTGTGACTTTACCAAAGCGTCTAATGAAAAGCGCTTTGTGGTGGTAGACCTGGACAAGAAGCAGGTGATCTCCAATACCTTTGTAGCACATGGCAAGAACAGCGGCGACCTGATGGCCACCAGCTTTAGCAATGTGATGGAGAGCCACAAGAGCAGCAAGGGTTTCTTTCGCGTAGGCGAGCAGATACAGACGGCGCTGCACGGCCCCTCCCTCCTGCTCGATGGCCTGGAGAAGGGTATCAATGACAATGCACGCGCGCGTGAGATCATCATACACGGTGCCTGGTATGCTGCTGAGTCCTTTATCCATCAGTATGGCTACTGCGGCAAGAGCTTCGGCTGTCCGGCACTGCCAGAGACAGCTATGAAGAAGCTGCTCCCCATCCTCGCCAACGGCTCCCTGCTGTATATCTACGCCAAGTAGTTTTATATTTACAGAATTACTGAATTACGGATTTACCAAACGCCGTTGTCAGTGTTTAGCGAAGCGCTACCAACGACAAACACAGCTTGCGCTACGCTGCGCGAGGACATGGACAAACGCAAAACCCGATCAGCCGAATGACCAAAGGAACCAAGATCGCTATCAGGCTGCTAATAGCTGCATCTGTGGCCCTGCTCACATTCCGGCTGATGGTAGTGATCGACCTGCGGTATGATCTATTGCGGTTCGATATGTACGACCTTTACGACATTATTTTCACTAGCGTGTGGTGGGGTATAATTCTGGCGGGCTACATCTTTATGTTCTCTGCGCTGTACCTGATATTTGTCTTCATACGATCGGCTGTGAGGCGCCTGCGCCAGAGTGAGTAGCAGTACTCCTTGCCGCTGTTACAGTTTGGCGAAGCATCAACAACGACTGCGAGGTTATCCATTATCAACTCCTCATCGCGCTATAGTCACCTTCACCGTCTCTACCTTTTCATCAGCTACTACTGTGAGCAGATAGGTACCGCTGCTGGCACCAGTCATGTCTATGTGCTGCTGCTCCTGCGTGATCGCGCCGTGCATCACTACCGCGCCCGAGAGATCGCGGATGATATAGTAGCTGCCGTGGGTAGCTGCCGTCTGAAGCGTCAGGGTACCACTGTTTGGCTCGGGGTAGATGTGTAGTGTGCCGGTAGCGCTCATGTCTGGTATGCCTGCGGTGCAGTCCTCTACTTTGATCACCTTGCGCGCCAGCGCAGAGCAGCCATTGGTATCCGTATAGGTATAGCTGATGGCAGATGTGGTAGCAGTCATGCCCGTATGCTGAAAGCGGTAGCCGGTCACATCTGCGCCGGAGTAGGTGCCGCCGGCAGGATAGCCCCCCGAGAGCAGAAAGGACGGATCTCCCAGGCAGGTAAATGTATCCGTGCCACTCACATGCAGGTAGCCGTGCTGTACCATAGGCCTGAGCGAAAGGGAGACCTGAGGCGCCGGCTGTACGGTCAGATAGAGTGTGATGACGCTATCACAGCCATAGTAGGTCTGAAAGGTATCGCGATAGATACCGGGCGAGCTGAGCTGCCTGCCGTGAAAGTCATACGGGAGGTCTACACAGATGGCGCCATTGATGGGTGTATTGCTGGGCTGGCAGAGCGGTGGCCCAAAGGAGGAGAAGACGACATTGGGCAGGCCAAACAGTACCGTGGAGTGGCCCAGGCTGTAGCCATGTGGTGCAAAGGCACACTGAGCACCCGCAGCATCGGGATGCTGGATCACGCCCAGCTCTTCTGTCTGAAACCTGGCCACATAGATCTTGCCATCCGGCCCATTCTGCATACCGCCATAGGTAGAAAGCCACCCGACACTATCCACCGTATAGCGCGAGGCCAGTATCGCAGCGGGCGAGCGGCTGGTGACATCAAACTGCCAGAGCATCCCGCGGTTGTTTTCTGTAGCATAGAGCTTGGTGCCATCAGGAGAGAAAATGGTGTAACTGATAGCCATAGAATACAGGCTGCTCATAGGGCCCACTGTGATAGCACCGGATACGCGGCCAGTGGCAGGATCAAAGTCACATATCGCAAACCTACCGCCATCTACCGGGTAGGTGAGCCGCTGGCCATCCATAGTAAATGAAATGCCGAGGTTATAGCGTGTGAACAAGAGGGTGGTATCCCACAGTCCTCCCGCCCGGGAGTATACAGGAGCCGAGAGCCCTGCCGCTGTGAGCTGATAGCAGACAAAGGAATCTCTCTGTCCATGGGTGACTATCCAGAAGCCGTTGTGGCGCGCATTGTGTGTGGCTGCGAGCGCTCCGGTGTTCCATTTATACAGTCGCACATTTTTGGTGCCGGTCACATCTCCGTGACCGCCATTCAGCCGCCGGTCAAAGATGCTGTAGTAGTAGCCGGTATCTGTGGGGGTATTGATGTAAAAGTAATTGCCTGTGGCAGTGAAAATGTAATAGAGATTGGTATCTCCCGGCATGGGTAGGATGAGGGAGGCTTGTACAGATGAGGATGGGCCATGCCTGAGGCCACGGCCATTGGGCGTCACAGGGTCGCGGTCATCCCAGACCCATTCCCCATCGGTATAAAACAAGAGGTGGCCATTGCGATCTGCTATGGAGGCACTGCCTGCGTCAAAGTTGTAGCTCGTGCTATCATGGCCCGTGCGATAGAGCCGGCAGCCCGGCACATTCACGGGAGCACCTGCGGTGAAAGACATGGCGCAGG
>JAFDYP010000523.1 GCA_018267355.1 Bacteroidota bacterium | reverse complement strand
TTTATGACCGAGTTTCTGTTTATTGCATGAAAAGCATCGTAATTTCATGGTGACTTTATGCCCAATAGAAGAAGGATATATAGTGTACTGATACAAGTGGTCATATGGTCTGTGTTTCTGATTCTGCCTTATGTCAATCTGCCACGGACTGCCACTAGCCCTCACCGCGAGCTGCTGGTCAATAGAGACATGCAGCCACACTGGGAGGAGTACTCTTTTTTATATGCCTTCTCTATCAATTTCTGCCTGCTCATTTTCTTTTACATTCATGGCCGTTACATTTTTCACCTCATACGTACCAGCAGGTATATAGAGTATGTGGCGGTGATCATCCTTTCCTTCTTTACGGTCTTTACCGTCACATATCTCTTCCGCGAGGTACTGCAAAACTACTGGCAGCTCTACGATAGCCCCCTGGAGCTGCGCAATTTCATACGCGTGGCGCTTTGGTTCTTTGTGATCCTCTTCGCTGCCTTTGGCATGGGCATCACAGACCTGTGGCGTGAGGCAGAGCAGCGCACGCGTTCCATAGAAACCGAGCAGCTACGCACAGAGCTCGCCTTTCTGCATATGCAGATCAATCCCCACTTTCTCTTCAACTCGCTCAACACCATCTACGGCCTCTCTCTCAAAAAATCTGACAATGCACCCAAGGCCGTGCTGAAACTCTCGCAGCTGATGCGCTACATGATAGAGGAGAATGGCCACGACCTCGTGCCGCTGGACCAGGAGATCAACTATCTCAATAACTATATCGAGATACAAAAGATGCGCAGCTCTGCGGCCGTGCAGGTCACCTTTGATGTGACAGGAGATACCAGCACAGCCATGATCGCCCCCATGCTCATGATGCCCTTTGTAGAGAATGCTTTCAAATACGGCATCAGCAATAGTGCCCCGTCGCCCATTACCATCACGCTCACTGTAAACAGGGATAGTATTATATTTATCGTGGCCAATAAAAAATTTGATTACCTGGAGCGGCACTCATCCGGTATAGGTATAGCCAATGTGCAGCGCAGGCTGGACCTGCTCTACCCCGGCAAGCATGAACTGGATATCCGCGACCATACTGACACATATTCTTTAAGCTTAAAAATCTTGTTATCATGATATCATGCGTAGTCATAGACGATGAGCCGGTAGCGCTCGAAGTGATCGAGGAGTTTATATCCCGCACACCTGCTCTGGAGCTCAAAGGGGCTTTCTCCGATGCATATGCCGGAGCGGAGTTTTTAAAAAATAATAAAGTGCAGCTGCTGTTTCTGGATATACAGATGCCGCGCATCACGGGCATCCAGCTGCTGAAATCGCTCCCCGAGCCGCCGCTTGTGATCTTTACCACGGCCTATAGCAACTATGCCGTGGAGGGCTTCAACCTCAATGCCATCGACTTTCTGCTGAAGCCGATAGACTACGACCGCTTCCTCAAGGCAGTAAACAAGGCAGAGGAATATATCAGCTACCGCGAGAAGCCAGCCGAGACACAGGTAGCCGCACCTTTCATATTCGTGAAGTCAGACTACCAGATCGTCAAAATAGACGTAGATGATATCACGATGGTAGAAGGCATGGATGACTATGTCAAGATCTTTACCAATAAGAAAATGACGCTGACTAATATGACCATGAAGGACATCCTGTCCAAGCTGCCGGCCAATAAATTTGCCCGTGTACACAGGTCCTATATCATCTCCCTGCTGCACATAGAGAGCGTGCGCAATAAACGCATCAAGATAGGTGACAAGCAGATCCCTGTGGGTGATAGTTTTGCCGAGAGCTTTTACAAAATGCTCGGCGAGAACGGCTGATATAATAGGTATTTGATAGTTTCACGCCATCATGTCAGATCACAAGCATCCACATAGTCTCAAAGACCTCGTCCTGTACTTTATGAAGCTCGGCGCTACGGGCTTTGGCGGTCCTGTGGCCCTCATAGGCTACATGCACCGCGACCTGGTGGCAGATCTCAAGTGGTATACCGAGGAGGAGTATAAAGAAGGCCTCACACTGGCGCAGCTCGCACCGGGCCCGCTGGCCTCGCAGCTGGGCACCTACCTGGCCTACCTGCACTATGGCTACCTGGGCGCTACGCTGGCCTCTGTAGCATTCCTGCTGCCCTCATTCGCTATGGTAGTAGCACTGGGTATCGCGTACAAGGTATTCAACGGGCTGCCCTGGATGCCGGCTGCCTTTTATGGCGTAGGAGGAGCCGTGGTCGGCATCATCGCGATCAGTACCTACCGCCTTACTACCAAGTCTATCGGAGATATTACAGCCGCATCTCTGCGCAGCAAATGGCTGCTATGGGTTTTCTTTCTCTCTACCTTCATCCTCACCTTTATATCACAGGCACAGGTGCTGTGGGTATTTGTGGGAGCAGGCCTGCTGTATATGTTTCTTAAATCTCCTCCGGATTGGTTTAGGCGCAGCGGGGTCCGCGCCAATGCACTCTGGCTCATAGCCAGCTCGGGCTTCTGGCGCTGGGATACCAAGGTACTCCGGCAGATGGCGGTCTTCTTTGCCAAGGCAGGAGGATTTGTCTTTGGCAGCGGGCTGGCCATCATCCCTTTCCTCCATGCCACGGTCACAGATTACCATTGGATCAATGAGAAGACGTTTCTCGATGCGGTAGCGGTGGCCATGATCACTCCCGGCCCGGTGCTCATCACGGTAGCCTTTATCGGCTATCTCACACAGGGCTTCCCGGGTGCGCTGGTATCTGCTTTCTGTGTCTTCCTTCCTACTTTTCTGATGACACTCATCGTAGCGCCTTACTTCAAGCGCATAGCGCAAAACCGCAGCATCAAGTCCTTTGTAGATGGTATCACGGCAGCAGTGATAGGCGCTATAGCGGGATCTGTGGTCATGATAGGATACAAGACCTTCGCTCCTGACAGAGTACACATAGACCCTGTACCGGTGGTCATGGCCATCGTCACAGTACTCTCGCTGCTCTTCATCAAAAAAATGCGTGAGCCATATATCATACTGGCGGCGGCAGCGGTGGGTATCATAGTGCGCTATATGCTCTGATGTTGAGCGCTGCTTTTTATACAAAAAGTTGCTAAATGTGAGCAAACTGCATTTCTGCCCGCGCGGCACATATCTAAATATCATACATTAGCT
>JAFDYP010000522.1 GCA_018267355.1 Bacteroidota bacterium | reverse complement strand
TTGCAATATTGATTTTCTTGGCGTATTTATCTCAGGGCTGCCATCGGTCTTCTACGGGATGTTACCGCTGTATAGATACCCATCAGGTAGATGCCGCCTTTGACGTATGTGAAAATAACACAACCGCTGCCGGCCGTAGCGCCTATAGCACCTTGGCCTCGGGAGGGTATATCAATAATACAAATGGCATACCTGACAGTTGCAAGTTCTTTAGTCGCTGATGCCTTCCTCGCATTCCTTCTTTTTGTTTCCTTTGCGGCGTGCGACTTAATATTAAGATAACATTACTCTTATTCCCTTTCTGCTTCGGTGCTCTGCGCGGCAGAGCAGAGACACCGCGGACCATAGCCCAGCAGTCCAGTATGTGGCTATGGGTAGCGGGCCAGGTGCGCCTCACCAGATACTTTGGCCTGCAGACCGAGGCTATTTTGCGCTTCAATGATTTTCAGCGCAGCCAGCAGCATGAGTTTCACCTGGGTGGAGACATTTACCTAGGCGACCGCTTTGTGGTGACGCCGGCGGCTTATGGCTTCTTCCTCAATTATCCTTACGGCAAATTCCCGGCACTCGGCAGGCAATATGAACACCGTATCTGGCAGCAGATACTCTATCGCAATAACTGGGGGCGGGTAGGATTTAATGCGCGCATCCGATCGGAGGAAAACTGGAGGCAGCGACAGATAAAAGAAGCAAGCGGCAATATCCTGAATAACGGCTACGCCTTCAAAGCACGCATACGCACCAGGCTACAAGTCAATATCGCCCTCAATCATAATACCCTGCAGCAGGCTAAGACACTCTCTCTGAATATATGGGATGAGATGTACGCTGCAGTAGGGCCCGAAGTGACCTATCACTACCCGGAGGAAAACCGTGCGCAGATAGGCCTGGGGTATCGCTTCAATAGATGGGCCGTACTCTCAGCCGGATACATGCATCAGCTCATCCTGCGAAACAATGGCACACAGGCCGAGTCAAATCATACGTTGGTAGTCTTTGCCCTCTTTCAGATAGACGCGCGCAAAAAGAAGTAAGCTTAATTTTCCGGCAGGTTTCTCAGCCAGAAGTCTCGCACATTGCCGCCCATGATCTTCTCGATATCTGAGCGCGAATAGCCAAGGTTTATAAGCTCCTTCACCACCTCTGTGAAACCCGTAATATCATACGTAGCATCTACAGCCCCGTCAAAGTCCGACCCCATCGCTACATGCTCCACTCCTATCCTGTCGGCCACATACTTGATACTATTGGCCGTAGCAGCGGCATCTGTACCGCAGATAGCCGTCTCCCACATACCTATACCTATAATGCCATTCCGCTTGCCTATCTCCTGTATCTGCGCATCAGTCAGGTTGCGGCCATTGTCGCAGAGACCACGTACTCCTGTGTGAGACACCATCAGCGTGCCGGTGGTATTAGCAAAAATATCATCAATTGTCTTTGTAGACTGGTGAGCCAGGTCTATCATGATATGGAGCTGCTCCATCTTGTGCAGGAGTTCTTTGCCTTTGGCGGTCAGGCCACCTTTAGCTATACCATGCGCGGAGCCCGCCCACTCGTTATCAAAGAAATGCGTCAGCCCGATATAGCGCACTCCTGTTTTATAAAAGGTATCCAGGTTATTGACATCATTCTCCAAGCAGTGGGCGCCCTCCAGTCCGAGCATGCCTGCGGTCAGGCTGCGGTTAGCGCTGCGATCTTTGATGTACTGCTCCAGTTCGCCGCGGGTAGTGATGACACGAAATGCCCCTTTGCTGCGGGCAGCTGACTGATGCAGGTCCTCACACTGATGCAGTGCGCGCGCCTTAAGGCTAAACCAGTCTGACGGGGCGCGTAGCTGCGCGAATGACAGTAGTGCGATCTGATCTGTTTTGTCTGAGTTGTGGTCATAGTTCTGATGGCGGGGTGTCTTGCTCACTATGGTGAAAACCTCCAGCGCCACATTGGCCTCCTGCATGCGGGGCACGTCTACATGTCCATAATTATGACGAGCCAGCAGGTCGCGATGCCACAGCAGCTCATCACAGTGCAGGTCCGCTATGAATGGTATCGAATCATACCACGCTACCTTGTCAGCCGCGTTGGTCTGGTGGATAGTCGTATTGATCTTTTTATCTATGATACCGGGCACGAAGCCAAAGAAAACCACAGCAGCGACCAGCAGGATCACCCCTGCTGTATAAAGTATCTTTCTGAGCATGTGTGTGAGATTGATGCGCTGAATATAGCCAAATCCCTGCTTGCATCGGCTGCTCAGAATGAAACTCCTACCGACAAAACCATACGCTGATACGTCCTCCGCGTATCGTAGATAGTAGATCCATCGTATTGGTAGCTATAGCGCACATGGCTGTACATGCGCCTGTAGCCGGCGCTGATCATGACAGATGCCCGGCTCCTGGTGTAGATCCTGACACCGCCTCCGGCAGTCACATAGGCACCGCCCTCGCGATGGTAGCTGCTGTAGCTGTCTGTGCTGGATACATTATCGGCTACCATCCAGGCATAGCCACCGTCTGCATAGACGTAGGGCGTCACCCTTTTTTTCAGAAACTCGCTACACAGCCTGCCATAGACCGGAATAAATGTCTGCCGGTAGCTCGTCAGCCGGTCTACTCCTACCCCCGCACCTACGAAGAGGTAGGGCCATACCTGATAGCCATTGACCGTGTGGATACTAAGGCCTATATCATCTGTGCCACCGGCATAATAGTAATAGTCTGCAGGACGGGTGCCGTAGGAGAGCTGCAGCTCTGTGATATGGCGATAGCCCCGGTCATGGCGATAGTAGCGGGTGTGAAAGTCACGGAGTATGGCCTTCCGCTCCGGCTCGTCGCGTACAGAGTCTATATCACCGGGCAGAAAGATCAGCACACTCCCATCACTCATCCGCATTTGTACTTTATCAGCCGCCATTGTCGCCTTGCCATATAGTATGCTGCCATTGTGCAGGTACAGGATATTGCTGGTCATATTCTGAGCCCTCAGGGCAGCTACTATGATCAGAAAGGTAATCGTGATGAATGATCTCATGAAATTATTTTTTGTGCTCGGGCAACGGTTCTCAGATGCATAACGTTTCTCTTCAGACAACGGTTGCCTGATGACTTTTAAAACCACAAAACA
>JAFDYP010000521.1 GCA_018267355.1 Bacteroidota bacterium | reverse complement strand
GTTGCGCCTAGTGTCAACGAACAAACAAACAAAACCAGATCGCTTCATTCCTGTTTTTGTGCAAAAATACCAGCTGATAAATATTGTAAAATACGTAAATATTGCTATATTTGCACTGTATTGAAAACGAACTGCTATACCTATGTATATAGGTGTATATGGGTAGGTATTTTACTTAAAGCAGTAAATCGCCTTTGATACAACCCTCTAAATCTCCCTCAAGGGAGACTTTTAAGTAGATTTTTTTTATCTGATAAAGTCCTCGCTCTGCTCGTACACGTTCACTATTGCCTCGGCTCACGCTCGGCAACACTGAACATGTACGTCGCTATCGCAGGACTGGTGGTGTCAATGGGGAAATGATTGTACGTATCACGTCATTGCGAGGAGTACCGCCTCGGTAAGACGTGGCAATCCGGAATAGGCCAGTCGTGCTATGCTCCCCTCACGCTACAGAGTTGCTAAGATGTATTGAGATCCGGATTGCCACGTCGCTATCGCTCCTCGCAATGACGATGCTTCCTACCGCAGCTTCACGATCTTAAACTCCGTACGCCTGTTAGCCGCATGCTCCTCGTCGGTGCAGGTAGATTTCTGCTTGCCTTCGCAGGCGCAGTTATTCACCAGGCGGCGCTCGCCGTAGCCGATGGCGGTGAGGCGGCTCTTTTCGATACCGTTTGCTATCAGATAGTCTACGCAGGCTTGTGCACGCTTGGTAGAGAGTTCGTCATTGGCCAGCATCGTACCGCGGCAGTCGGTGTGGCTGCTCAGCTCTATCTGCATGGCCGGAAACTCTTTCATCAGTGCGACCACTTTGTCCAGCTCGATGGCAGCGTCAGGACGTATGTCCCACTTGCCCATGTCATAGTAGAGGTTGTCTATCTTCACCGTCATATTTTCCTCCAGGTATACCATCTCCATATTCTCATAGAGATTGGCAGGGGCTACCTGGTCACTGGTGGTCAGCGCCTGGCATGGATGCGTATAGGAGCCCTTGCTATTGCCCGACTCCTTACTGGCACAGAGCCTATAGTCAGCCTCTTCGTCCAGGTCAAATTTGCACTTGCAGTCTGCTGCGATCGTGCAGGTCTTGACCGCGCCTGTGCGCTTATTGGTCAGCTCTACTACGGCGCCCTCTACCGTGCCGCCGCCGCGCTGGTGTACGCACACGGTGAGCGTGATACCACCTGCCTTTGTGAGCTGTAGCTGTACGTTTTGATTGCTCTTGATATTGCTTACAGCGGTGCTGTTGGTCTCGTATTCTTTTAGCGTAGCTGACACCTTATAGCTCTTATTGGGCAGCGCTGTGAAGCAGAACTCGCCTTTCTCGCCGGTCTTCTTTTTCTGGATCAGGTTGTCGCCTTCTGTCAGTTTCACTTCAGCACCAGCCAGAGGTGCTTTGCCCTGAGCATCTACTACAGCACCGCAGATGGTCACACCGCTGCGCGTAAAGCGATAGAGGTCGTCCTCACCCTTGCCACGCTCACGGTTTGAGGTCAGGTAGCCTGCGGTATTCTTCGCGTTTGTGATATAGCCAAAATCATCCCAGCGCGTATTGATAGGCGTGCCGGGGTTTTGCGGGTTGGTCCATTTGCCGCCGGTGTAGGTAGCGCTGTAGATGTCAAGGCCGCCAAGCCCCGTGAGACCATCAGAGGCATAGTACAGGGTATTGTCATCAGCTATGAAGGGAAACATCTCGCGGCCCTGGGTATTGACATCTTTACCGAGATTGACCGGTGCGCCCCAGCTGCTGCCACGGCGCTCACTCACGTAGAGGTCAGTGCCTCCCAGGCTGCCGGGCATATCAGAGATGAAGTACAGCTTATTACCATCCTTAGACAGACTGGGATGTGCAATGTTGTACTCGCTGTTATTGAGGTTGATCGGCTTTACATTCACCCATTGTTTCTTTGCTTCACTCCAGTCAGCATGCATGATCTGCAGCTTTACTATTTTCTCTTTGCTCTTCGCGGCCTTGCTTTTCACATAGTTGCTGCGGGTAAAGTACATCTCGCCACCGTCTGCGGTAAAGGTGGCAGAACCCTCGTGAAATTTCCTGTTTGGTTGCCTGCCTTTGATATACACGGGCTGGGCCAGCGTATCTGCTGCAGAGAGCTGGTACAGGTCGTAGAAAGAGCGGCTGGTCCAGGCGTCTTCATGGTGCGAGGCGCCACCATCGTGGCCGCGGTTGGAGCTAAAGATGATACCCCCCTTGTAAAACGCAGGGGCCATATCAGAAGTTTCTGTATTGGCTGCTCTGAGGTCGGTTACCTCAAAGACACGATTGTCCGTGGCCAGTGAGCTTACCTTGTCCTCAGGGCCGCTGAGTTCCTTTGCCCTGCTATCATCAGGAGCTTCCTTCAGATATTCGTTAAACGCCTTCTGAGCCTCTCCGTATTTACCATTGGCGCGCAGCTCCAGGCCATAGTATAGCTGGTCTATAGCGGGTGCTTTAGGCATTTTTGATATCAGTGCGTACTGCGCCTCGGCATTTACATGGTCTTCCAGCAGCACGTAGGTGTGCGCCAGTTTCTCACGCGCTATGAGGTTATTGGCATCTTTGGCCACGGCGCGTGCATAGTTTTCGGCAGCTGCGCTGAATTCAAACCTTGCGAAGTTCTTATCGCCGCGCGTCACAGCATTACTTTGGGCAGATGCGCTGACAGTGGCGGCCATTAATATGATAGAAAGGATAGTCTTGCTGCGGATCATCTTGCTCAGATTTTCTTTTGGGTAGGGTTAGGTTTAGAAGTAGCGCACATAGCGGGGGCTGACCATCTTCCTGTTTCGGAAATCAAAATCAAAACCTGCCATGACCTCGTGCGAGCCGGTGGTGAAATGCGACAAAGGTGTGACGGTCAGGTCATAGGCATACCCCACGCGCAGTTGCCGTGTGATATTGACAGCTGCCATAAATCCATACGAATTAGATAGGCGATAGCTGATACCCAGCCAGACGCGGTCTATGAAGATGAAGTTGGCATTGAAGTCCATACTGAGCGGTGCAAATTTGGGTACCCACTTGATCAGTACGGATGGTGCAAACTTTACCTTGCGCCCCAGGTCAAATACATAGCCACCTGTAGCGTAGATACTGGTGTACTGGTGCGCACTGTCTACGCTGCGCTCCCACACTTTTCCTTTTTGTGTGAGGGAATTGCTCAATATCTGTGGGACTGCGATACCTGCAAAGAACTTCTGGCTGTATACGTAGATACCGGCAGAAATATTTGGCAGCCAGAGGTTTACATTGTTCTGAAACTTTGCATCCTGCCCTTGCACCAGGCCCACATCACTCAGCGCTGCGCGCACATTGGTAGCGCTCACACCGACGCCAAATGACATTTTGATCCTTTTCTTCTTGCTGATATTGATGCGATAGGCAAAATCGCCCTCCAGCCTGTCATTGTGCACCACGCTATACCGGTCTGCCACAAAATTAAATCCGAGCGCGATGTGGTCATTCTTCAGCGGAGAGTGGATGCCAAATGAAGCCGTCTGCGGCGAGCCGTCGATATTCACCCACTGCCAGCGGTAGATAGCAGCGAGGCTGAGGGCATCACGGCTACCGGCATAGGCGGGGTTATATATCAGCCCGTTGAACCGGTACATGGTATGCTGCGGGTCCTGCTGCGCCTGTGTGGTCAGCGTGACGAGCAGTGATAGGAGGATCAATATTCTTCTCATGCGATATATGCGGTTGAGTTTGGGTAAAGGTGGTTTAGCGCTCTATGACGATGTAGCCCATACGGTCCTGATGCACGCCGTCATTATACTTAAATACATACCAGTAGGTCATGTCAGGCAGCGGCTGTCCGTTCTTCTTCCATGTCCCATCAAAGTCATTTTGATAGCCATCTGTCTCATTGCGCCAGACCTCATCACCATAGCGGTTGAAGACCAGCAGTTGCGATTTAGGCAGCTCCTCTGAGGCTGGTATCACAAACTTGTCATTCACGCCATCGCCATTAGGAGAGATGCCCTGTGGGATAAAGAATTTGCCTTTGGCCTCTACCACGATCGTCACCTCTGCATTGGCACACATCGTATCGCCCCCTATCACACTGCACAGCGTATAGCAGAAAGAATCGATGCCCGGTACGGTGTCTTTGTCCAGCGGGCTGGAGGGGAAGTCCTTGTCAGGCGTATAGGTGATCAGGCCGGTGCTATCCAGCGCAGCCTGTCCATGCGCCGGCTGACTGCACAGAGACAGGTATTGACCGGGTAGATGGGTGTCATTGGCCCGCACGTCGATATGCACAGGCATGTCTTGTATGGTAGACGCGTGGTCAGGACGCACCACAGGCGGTACACTGACGATCACGTAGGTAGTGGCGCAGGTATTGCTACTGTCGCAGATAGTATAGTGGAAGGTGTCCAGCCCTGCATAGGTAGGCGATGGCTGGTAGCAGAGCGAACTGTCACCGGATAGTGTCACATGGCCTCCATGGGCAGTCACTGTATCAAAAGCAGTGATGGTCATATGATCGCCTATATCGTCATCCAGGTCATTGCGCAGTACATTGATCGGGAGGCATGCAGTACCGGTATAGCCCGCCGAGTCAGGATTGGCGTGAGGGCGGTGGTTTATCTTTACTACGTTGATGATCAGGTTCACCGTATCGCATACCGGGTAGGCATTGCAGATCACTACCTGCACCTGTTCACCAAAGCGGAACTGATAAGGAGGAGCGATGTAGATGCAAGGTGACGTACCCAGGCTAGTAGAGCCAGCCGTCGGCCTGATCGTGTCTATAGACGGCCCTATATGCGCAATATACACATACGGGCTATCTGACTGCGTGTAGTGGAAGCAATACGTCGCAAACGAATCTTCATACAGCGTCAGCTGTACAGTATCGGTAGGGGCGCCGGCAGAGTTGAGTATCACCGGTGCGCTGTTGCAGTCATTTACCACGATATCTACCCGGGCTATGTTGCAAAGACTCGGCGTACCCTGGTCACAGGCGCGGTATACGAAGAAGTCCGGCCCTGTGTAATTTGCCGCAGGCGTATAAGAGATGCTTGTATTGCTCACCTTGCGTGCTATGCCGTGCTGTGCCTGGCCCACAATAGTATCGAGGCGGATGCCGGTTCCTTCGGGATCTACATCATTGGCTACCACATTGACCGTTACGGGATAGTTGCGGCATACCGTACCGGAGTCAGGATTGATCACCGGATTGCGGCCATTGCAGCTATAGCTGCTGATGTGCACAGCTACAGTACCCGTATCGCAGAGGCAGGCATTGCAGACGGAGTAGCGTATGAGGTCTACCTGATTGATACGCGTGGAGTCCGTGCAGGTGTATACTATACGGTTATTGACCACCGTAGCAGTACCAAAGCCCGGCTGCGTCGCGATGGTCACGGTCACGTTGCCACCGCCCGGAGGCAGGTTGTCATTGGCCAGTACATCATAGCTGCTCGAGCAGGTGATAGAGTAGCCCGCATACTCATTATCCACATAGGCTGTAGGGCGCGTGCATGGCGCCGCATTTACTTTGAAAATGGCCCACGCACTGTCACAGCCGCAATCCGTACAAACACGGTAACGGATAGAGTCCAGGCCCGTCAAGTTGTTGGATGCATGATAGCTCAGTGTATGGCCGCTGAGTGTCACGGTCGCGCCGAGGTGTGAGCCATTGATCAGCATGACTGTAGCGACACCATAGCCGGTAGTATTCTGGTCATTGGCAGTGAGGTCTACTGATGCAGTAGCTCCCTGTATCAGCGTATCGCGGTCAGTATTGGCCACCACATGGGCACAGGCCACCAGTGTGAGGTAGATATAGCCTGTATCACAGGCGGCAGACGGGCAGGTGTCACACACGAGGTAGCCCACAGTATCTGCGCCCACATAGGTGCCATTGCCCTGGTACACTACATAGCTGCCGGAGCCAGAGGCAGTGCCGTGTGCAGCCTGGCGCACTATATTGGTAGTCAGGGGGCCACCCGATGTATTAGTGTCATTGGCAGTGACAGGCAGGGTGTTGACGCGGTCATTATAGACGGTATAGTTGTCGTTTACAGCTATAGGAGCAGGACAGTAGACGCTGATATTGATGGTCACATTGCCCTGGGCACAGTTGCCGCAGGCGTTGCAGACATTGTATGTGTAGAAATCTATACCGGTATAGCCGGCAGCAGGCGTGTAGAGGATAGTAGAGTCATTGAGCACTGACGTGGTGCCGTGCGTAGGTGCTGCCGTGACACTGAGGGAGGCTGGTGCCAGAGGAGTCGTATTGCTGAAAGACGTACGGTCATTGGCTGTGACCACTGTAGAGACGGCCACGTTGCGATAGGTATTGACATTATCTGCCTGGGTAAAGGGTATCGGGCACTGGGCCTGGGCAGCACTGACAGCGGTGAATATAATGGAGAGTAAAAGTAACCTTCGGAGAAACAAGCCTTTTAGGGCCGGGTTGCGTAGTTTCATGAGCAGTATTATTACTGCCAAAAATAGGATTTACACCTGCATTGCCCAAATTAGTTATCCCCGCAAAGCCTTATGGATATTGACAGTACGCCTTGTGCTATTTGCCTCAGAATGGGGCTTAATACATCTCTCCCGAGTTAGGGAAATCCCTGCTTTTGACATCCGCTATGTATGATGATACGGCATTGTGCATCACATCGGCCAGCTCTGCATAGCGGCGTACAAAGCGCGGGCGAAACTCCTTATTGATCCCGAGCATATCATGCAGTACTAGCACCTGCCCATCTGTCTCAGGGCCGGCGCCTATGCCTATGGTCGGTATTTGCAGGCTGGTAGAGACGGTTTTGGCTAGTTGCGCCGGGATCTTCTCCAGCACGATGGCAAAGCAGCCTATCTTCTCCAGCAGTAGGGCATCTTCTTTCAGCTTTTGCGCCTCGGCTTCTTCCTTTGCACGCACATTGTAGGTGCCAAACTTATAGATAGACTGTGGTGTCAGGCCCAGGTGACCCATCACCGGGATACCTGCCGTAAGGATACGCTCTACAGACTCGCGTATCTCGCTGCCACCCTCCAGTTTGACCGCATGTGCGCCGGACTCCTTCATGATGCGGATGGACGACTCCAGTGCCAGCCGGCTATTGCCCTGATAGGAGCCAAAGGGCAGGTCTACCACCACCAGTGCGCGCTGCACAGCACGTACCACAGACGAGGCATGATAGATCATCTGGTCCAGCGTGATGGGCAGCGTGGTCTCATGTCCTGCCATCACATTCGATGCAGAGTCGCCTACCAGTATCACGTCTATACCTGCCTGGTCTACGATACCCGCCATAGAGAAGTCATAAGACGTGAGCATGGCTATCTTGGTGCCTTTGGCTTTAAACTCGTGCAGGGTGTGGGTAGTGACGCGCTTGATCTCTTTTTGTACAGACATGGTAGTGAATGGTTGAAATGAACCATGAAAGTAGAGAATAAATATGGTAACAAAGCTGTACCAAGCGACCATATTTTTTCTTTCAGCGAAGCGGTAATAGTGAATGCAGTTTTTGAATGACATAGAAATACTAAAACAAAAAAAGCCCGCTTCATTTAAGAAACGGGCGGGATCTTTTTTTACTGCAAACTATTACACTATTGTTTTGACCCGGTATATGTACAGGTACTGGTGATGCTGTTGATCGAAGTGACGATGGCAAGGTTGAGTGTATAGCCGCTGCCATTGGTCGTAAAGAGGCCTGTGCCCTGCACCGTACCACCATTCTGCGACTGCCCCGTGAATGTAATAGTGGAGTCACTCAGCGTACCGGTATAGGTGGTGCTACCGTCCGAGATGATAAGGCCTAGTATATCCGCAGCAGATGAGCCTACCATCACGGTAGTCGTGAGCGCAGGGCTGCCGGGGCATGAGTAGTCACCTACATAGCTACCCAGGTATTTGGCCCGGATAGGAGTCCGACAGTAGGGACCCTCATAGCTGGGCTGGCAGCCACTCGTACGGAAAGTGTCACGGGTAGAAAAGTGGTCGGCGCATGCAGCTTTCACCTGCCACTCATAGTCTGTGTGACCGGCCAGCCACAGCAGCTCTACAGTGTCAGTGCGACAGATGGCGCTATCCCACCACTGCGTGCCCAGGGGCCTGTACTCTACGATATATGGGGCGGTACCACCGGTCCACCTCAGGTGAGGCGCGATGGCAGTATCACTGACTACTGTCAGACCTGTCACAGTGCAGACGGGTACTTTGCGGCAGGAGCATATGGCCACCCCCATGGTTATGGCCAGAAGCGAAAGGAGGAGAGGGGTTGTTGTTTTCATACATGGTGCTTGAGTGAAATCAAAGGCGTAGACTGCGGCTTGATACAATAAAAAAGCCCGTCTCGCAATGAAACGGGCTTCTATATCTTTTATTGCCTGCCAACAGTCACCTGCCACCCGACAACAGAAAATTAATGTGCAGCAGCCTTAAACTTCTTCACCTCTTCGATCAGCTTTGGTACTACCTGGAAGGCATCACCTACGATACCGTAGTCAGCAGCCTTGAAGAATGGCGCCTCTGGGTCGTTATTGATCACGACGATCACCTTAGACTGGTTGACACCTGCCAGGTGCTGGATAGCGCCGGAGATACCGATAGCGATGTAGAGGTTAGGCTTCACGGTGATACCTGTCTGGCCTACGTGCTCGTGGTGAGGACGCCAGTCTACGTCAGATACCGGACGGGAACAGGCAGTAGCTGCACCCAGCTCATGTGCCAGAGACTCGATCATGCCCCAGTTCTCAGGGCCCTTCAGGCCACGGCCAGCAGATACCACGAGGTCGGCTTCTGGCAGAGATATTTCGCCTACAGCCTTGTCTACAGACTTGACAGTAGTAGTGAAGTCAGCGTCAGATACTGATGACGAGAAAGCCTCTACAGCAGCAGTGCCAGCGCTCTTGACAGGAGACAGTGAGTTCGGGCTTACTGCGATCACTTTCTTCTCTGTAGCCACAGCATAGGTAGCCTTAGCCTTGCCGGAGTATACACCCTTTGTGGCGTGTAGTGTCGTACCCTCAAAGGTAGGTAGGGCATTAGCTCCAGGCACATAGCCGGCCTTCAGCCTCACAGAGAGGCGCGGAGCGAGCAGTTTGCCATTTGGGCTGAATGAT
Source organism: Bacteroidota bacterium (assembly GCA_018267355.1). Lineage (GTDB taxonomy): Bacteria > Bacteroidota > Bacteroidia > Chitinophagales > LD1 > UBA1941. The sequence goes on along the minus strand of JAFDYP010000521.1, from coordinate 1,496 downwards.
GATACTACTACATTGGCACCGGCCTTCTCTACAGCCTCAGCTACAGCCTTAGTGTGCGCCTTGCTGTCAAACACGTCAAAACGTGCGTCATTGGCGTGGAGTACTTTCTTGATACCGTAGTTGCCCAGGTTGGCCAGCTCCTCCGCGGTAGCGGTGCCGAGCACTACAGCGGCAGCCTCCGTGCCGAGCGTCTCAGCCACCTTAGAGCCGTAGTACGCCGCCTCATACGAGGTCTTCTTTATTTTGCCTTCAGATACTTCTATGATTGATAATACTGACATGGTATTCTTAATTTTTGATTGTTGATTTATGATTTCAGAGACGTTAGATATTAGACGTTAGACGATAGATAATGCATTTTGTATTTGCCTCGGTCTAGAGTCTAATGTCTATAGTCTTGTTTAGATCACCTTCGCTTCTTCGTGGAGCAATCTTACCAGCTCGCCTACATTGTCCGGGCTGATCATCTTGATCTGCTTGGCCTTGTCTGGCAGTGTGTAGCTGGCTATGGTCGTCAGTTTGTCTGAGGTGGTAGCAGCTACTACAGTCAGCGGCTTGGTACGGGCAGCCATGATGCCTTTCATGTTTGGTATGCGTGCTGCGGCCAGGTCCTTGGTAGCGCAGATCACTGCAGGGAGGGAGATCTCGAGGGTCTCAGTACCGCCTTCTATATCGCGTGTAGCGAGGGCCTTGCCGCCTTCTACCTCCAGCTTGGATACGAGGGCTACAGCGTTCCACTCCAGAGACTCGGCTATCATACCACCTACCTCAAAACTATTGTAGTCGATCGTCTCTTTGCCGGTGATGATCAGGTCGTAGCCACCACTCTTGGCATGAGCGGCGATCTCTACTGCTACCTGATAGGCATCAGTAGGGTCCAGGTCTACGCGCACAGCAGTATCAGCGCCGATAGCGAGCGCCTTGCGGATGATCTGCTCATTGTCTGCCAGGCCTACATTGATAGCCACTACCTCGCCGCCGAGCTTTTCCTTCAGCTCTATAGCGCGGGTCAGGGCATACCACTCGTCAGTAGGGTTCATGATGAACTGTACATTGTCAGTGGCAAATTTCGTGTTATTGTCAGTGAAGGCGATCTTGGATGTAGTATCCGGCACCTTGCTGATCGGTACTAATATTTTCATTGCTGTTAAATTTTAAATTGCGGGGTCAAATCTATCTAATAAGTTTGCATTACCAAACAATCGTTTGGTAAAAATGTTTATCAAACCAAGGTCGGCAAAAACTACATGGACAGACTAGCTACACTACTAGCACTGGAGCGGGCTACGCCCACAGACCCCTTCCTGAAATATGCCCTCGCCATGGAGTATGTTTCTCAGGGAAATATGGCCGAAAGCAGGCGTTATTTCGAACGATTGGTCACTGACCATCCCGACTATGTGGCTACCTACTACCAATATGGCAAACTGGAAGAGGAGGCTGGAAATACCGCTGCCGCGGAAACACTGTATAAAGTCGGTATCGACAAAGCTACT
>JAFDYP010000520.1 GCA_018267355.1 Bacteroidota bacterium | reverse complement strand
GATCCGATAAAAGACGGAATCAAAAGAGTGGTAAATGGATTATAATAGAAGTGAATAATCTTGTCTATCCAAGCTTTGCCTTTCCTTAAACCCTTTGCGCCTTTGCGAGAAACAATGCATTTGTAAATAGAAATGGAAGAAAATAACAATACAGAAATCAACAATGCCGAGCATATAGACGGCATGTTCAAGAACTGGTTTCTCGACTATGCCTCGTATGTCATACTCGAGCGCGCCGTGCCGGCCATAGAGGATGGCCTGAAGCCCGTACAGCGGCGTATACTCCACGCGCTCTACCAGATGGACGATGGCCGTTTCCACAAGGTGGCTAACGTGATCGGGCAGTCCATGCAGTACCACCCGCACGGCGATGCCAGCATCGGCGATGCGCTCGTCAACATGGGCCAGAAGGAACTCATGTTTGACACGCAGGGCAACTGGGGCGATGTGCGCACCGGAGACAGCGCCGCCGCACCGAGATACATCGAGGTGCGCTTGTCGAAGTTTGCCAAGGAGGTAGCTTTCAATCCCGACACCACCGAGTGGCAGCTCAGCTATGATGGTCGCAAGAAAGAGCCGATCACATTACCGATGAAGTTCCCGCTGCTCCTGTTCCAGGGCACCGACGGTATCGCCGTAGGCCTCTCGACCAAGATCATGCCGCACAACTTTAACGAGCTGGTGAAAGGCTGCATCGATGTGCTGAAAGGCAAAAAGACCAAGCTCTATCCCGACTTCCCTACAGGAGGTTTCGTAGATGTGAGCGAGTACAATAGCGGCAAGCGCGGTGGCAGGATACAGGTGCGCGCGCGCATAGAGGTGGTGGATAAGAAGACCCTCTCTATCCGCGAGATACCATACAGCACCACGACGGGCTCCCTGATCGAGTCTATTCTGAAGGCCAATGACAAGGGCAAGATCAAGATCAAAAAAGTGGTAGACAATACGGCGAAGCACGTAGACATCACCATAGACCTCGTACCGGGTACTGATCCCGACGTGACCATAGATGCGCTCTACGCATTTACCGACTGCCAGATATCCATCTCGCCCAATGCGTGCGTGATAGAGAATGAGAAGCCCGTCTTCCACAGCGTGGATGAGATACTGCGCGTGTCTACGGAGAATACAAAGGCCCTGCTCAAGCGTGAGCTGGAGATCAAGCAGGCCGAGCTGAATGAGAAGTGGCACTTCTCCTCACTGGAGAAGATCTTCATAGAGAAGCGCATTTACCGCAATATAGAGGAGGCTGAGACCTGGGAGGCCGTGCTATCTATCATAGACAAGGGGCTGAACCCATACAAGAAGCTCTTCAAGCGTGAGATCACGCAGGATGACATCGTGCGCCTGACGGAGATCAAGATCAAGCGCATCTCTAAGTTTGATGCCTTCAAGGCGGATGAAGAGATCCGTGGGCTGGAGGCTACGATGAAGCAGGTAGCACACGACCTCGAGCACCTCAATGATTTTGCGATAGCCTTCTTTGAAGAACTACTGAAGAAATACGGCAAGGGCCGCGAGCGCCGCACAGAGGTGAAGGGCTTTGAGACCATAGAAGTGAAGCACGTAGTGGCCAATAACTCTAAGCTGTATGTCAACCGTGCGGAGGGCTTCCTCGGTACGGGGCTGAAGAAGGACGAGTTTGTCTGCGACTGTTCGGATATAGACGATATCATCGCCATTACCCGCGCGGGCAAGATGATGGTCACGCGCCTCGGCGATAAGAAGTTCGTAGGCAAGGACATCATCTACATAGCCGTGTGGCAGAAGAACGACGAGCGCACGGGCTACAACGTAGCCTACTACGACGGCGGCTCCAAGCGGACGTTTGTGAAGCGCTTTAACGTGACGGGTGTGACGCGTGACAAGGAATACGACCTGACACAAGGCACCTCGGGTAGCAAGCTGACCTACTTCACCGCCAATAGCAACTCAGAGGCCGAGATCGTGCGCGTGCAGCTGCATCCTAATAGCAATGCGCGTATCAAAGAGTTCGATTTTGACTTTAGCACGCTGGACATCAAGGGCCGTGGTGCTGTGGGCAATATATTGACGAAGTTCCCGATACGGAAGATCGAGCTGAAAGAGAAGGGCAAGTCTACCATAGGCGGCCTCAAGCTCTGGCTGGATGAGAAGTACGGCCGCCTGGTCACAGAGGAGAGCGAGAAGTCGCGCTACCTCGGCGAGTTCCACACCGGTGATCAGGTGCTGGTAGTATTCAAGGATGGTAATATAGAGCTGACCAACTACGAGATCACCAATAAATATGAGATGGACGACATCTACCTCGTAGAGAAGTTTGACCGCGAGCGCGTGTACAGCACCGTCTACTTTGACGGAGATAGCAAGCAGTACTACGTGAAGCGCTTCCGCATAGAGCTGAAGAAAGAGAAAGAAAAGTCCTCCATCATCTCCGATCACAAGGACTCCAAGATGGCTGTCTTCAGCTCCCGCAAGATGCCGGTGGTGAAGTATTTCTTCCTGAAGGGCAAAGACAAGGAAAAGATGGAGGCCGAAGCCAAACTACCAGAGGTCATAGACGTGAAAGGCTGGAAGGCCCTCGGCAACCGCCTCACCCCATACCTCGTGACAGGCAAGATCACAGACATCACCCCAGACGATGAGGAAGAACCAGAACTCGAGGTCGGCGACTCAGTAGAATGGGACGTAGAGACCAATCCCAAGGCAGGTGCTAAGGGGGAGCAGAAGGGGTTGTTTTAAAGAATAGTGCAAATGCCATCCGATTTGGGTGGCATTTTTATAATTTAAACTTTAAATGTAACTATGGATACTTTAAAGAGTCTTTGGGAAGACTTCAGCGAAAGAATTAAAAGTCCCTTTGTCACGTCATTTATATTTGTGTGGAGTGTAAAGAATTGGATATTACTTTACACAATATTCAATTTCGACTCTTCCTATTCCCTTAATTCGAAAACGGAGTTTATCAAAGACTATATTGCTCAACATCCGGTCAAAATTTTCTGGGGTCCACTAGGTTTATCAATTGTTGCTGCGATTAGCTTCTATGCTATGAAGTCAATTTTCTATGGTATTGATAGTTTTTACGAGAACAAAATAAAGATTTGGATTATATCAATTTTCAATCCTAAAAATCTTGTTCTCAAAGCTGATCTTGAAACTGCTTACTTGAAAAATGCAGAGTTATTGGCGAATGCGGATGCAGAACGGAAGCTATTCATGACTTCTAATACTAAAATCGCTGAATTGCAAAACCAATTGACTGTAGCGAAAAGAGAGATTGGTGAACT
>JAFDYP010000051.1 GCA_018267355.1 Bacteroidota bacterium | reverse complement strand
CCTATTACTTTAGCCCTGTGGGCCAACAATTGAGATACAAATGCATTAATATCTCCGGCTATCCGGGTAGATTCTGTAGTGGTGAAAGCCCTGTCAGCCTGATAGATCCAGACACGGGCGGTAGCGGGCAATGTGGTGAAAGATTCCAACTTATGACAATTTAATGACAAAAGTAGTGACAAAATCCGAGACAGGTAGCTGAACTTTGCGGCCAGATAAAAGTCATTAATGAAAAAGCTGTTTACTGTTCTTTGCCTCTGTATCTCCATCTGCGCTGTAGCACAATCTGATACTGCCGACCTGCGCGCCGGAGCTACTGATATGGTCTTCTACAATGCCACGACCGGCACCAAGACCAATGCCTCCAATCTCGACTGGCACCTCGCCTTTGGGGTGCGCTCTGCTATCCCGCCATACAAAACCAATCAGGCAGCCGCCATCCGTATCAACGAAGCGATAGGCGTAGAGCTTTACAAAAGTCCCTCGCAAAAGGTGAGCGGCTGGAACAGCTTTGACACGACAGGCTGGAGAGGCTGGCAGCGAATGCATAATCCTGACACTACCTGGACGATCGGCGCTTTGAATATCAATAAAGACTTTGGCAACGACTACAATTACGGCTGGGGCGCCTACTCCTTTGGATCTCACAGCGTGATAGGTGACTCTTCCGTCTACCTGCTGAAAATGCCTGATGGTTCCTTCCGCAAACTGGCTATACTGAATCTGCAGTATGATACTGCGTTCAATTTCCTCTATGACAAGCTGGATAACTCAGACTATACTGCCGCTCAGGTACGCAAGCGCCTCTTCAGTAATAAGATGTTTGCCTACTACAGCCTTGATACCAAGACAGCTATGGACAAAGAGCCTGCGATCAGTGACTGGGATATGGTTTTCACGAGGTATAACAATACAACCTATGATCCCGGCAACCTGAGCCCGGATATGGGTATACTGACCAATGATAGCAGGATAACAGGCACAGCGGTGAGCAGCACAGCCACGCAGCCTTGCTACTATGGGGCATTTTCTACTTATATCAATGCGATTGGAAAGAGTTGGATGAAGAGCACGACTCCTGATAGCCTCACCTACTATGTAGCCGATGCCACTACCTCTCAGACCGCTTTTAAATTTGTAATGAACTACTTTGGCGGTAGCTACACGGGCAAGATGGCCTTCACTACCACAGCTTCTGCATGCGCCACAGGTATAGCAGAACTGAACACCCCAGAGGCATTGACTGTATATCCTGTACCGGCTGTAGATGTGCTCCACGTGCGCCTGACATCAGAAAGCAGCTACGATACTGAAGTAACCGTGACAGATATAGCCGGCAGGACACTCCTCAGTAAAGACTATCAAGTGACAGCCGGCCAGAATGATATGGAAATGAACACCAGCGCGCGCTCAGCGGGCAACTATATCCTCACGATAAATACCACAGCAGGCAAAGTGAGCCGCATGATATCAGTGATCAGATAATTAGGTTTGTTTTGTGATCAAAACAGGAAGGTAAGCCGCAGGCTTACCTTTTTTATGCCTCATGCATGAGCTCCTCCTCCTGACGCTCGCCTATCTGCTGGCGCCACATGGCGTAGTAAAGTCCCTTATCGGCCAGCAGGTCCTGATGCGTACCTGTCTCGATGATATGGCCGCGCTCCAGCACATAGATGCGGTCTGCGTGCATAATAGTAGAGAGGCGGTGCGCTATGAGCACTGTGATACGATTGCGCGTGCCGGATATGGTACGTATCGTGCGTGTGATCTCCTCCTCCGTGATAGAGTCCAGTGCAGAAGTAGCCTCGTCAAACACCAGCAGCGAAGGATCGCGCAGCAGCGCCCGTGCTATGGAGAGGCGCTGCTTCTCCCCTCCTGATACGCGCATGCCACCCTCGCCGATAAAGGTATCGAGGCCATTCTCTGCGCGCGAAAGTAATCCTACACAAGAAGCCTTGGCCAGAACATCCAGCAGCATCTCATCGGTAGCATCAGGTTTCACGAAAAGAAGATTCTCTCTGATAGTACCGGCAAAGAGCTGTGTATCCTGAGTCACAAAGCCGATCTGATTTCGCAGCAGGTCTATATCTACTTCTGTGGAGTCTATCCCATTGTATCGGATGTGGCCCTGATGCGGGCGATAAAGGCCGACCAGCAGTTTGACCAAGGTAGTCTTGCCAGAGCCACTCGGCCCTACAAAGGCAATAGTCTCTCCTGAGGAGACTTCAAAATTGATCCCCTGGACTGCTGGCTTTTTAGCGGTCTTGTGCTGAAAAGCCACGTCGTCAAACTGCAGCTCGTCTACATGCGCTACCGCCTGTGGTGATACGGGACGCGGCTCCAGCGGAGAGTCCAGTATGGTCTGGAAATTATTGAGTGAAGCCTCTGCCTCCCGATAGCTCAGCAGAGCGTTGCCCATCTCCTGGAGTGGGTTGAAGATGAAGAAGGAGAAGAACTGAAAAGTCACTACGGTACCTACGCTGATATGCCCCCTGAATGCTGCATAGAGGACCACGAAAAGTATACACTGGCGAAGGAAATTGACCAATGTACCCTGCACGAAACTGATGCTACGCAGGTTGCGCACTTTTTTCAGCTCCAGTTTCAGGATGCGGTAGGTGGCGTTGTTGAGTCGCTTCACCTCCTGATTGGTCAGGCCCAGGCTTTTGATCAGTTCTATATTGCGCAGGCTCTCTGTGGTAGCCCCGGCCAGTACATTGGTCTCACGCACGATGGTAGCCTGCACCTGTTTTATTTTCTGAGACAGGAAACGAATGCTGAGATAAAGTATCGTACTGGCTATGACATATACGATCACCATATAGCCATATACTACAAAGGAAGCCACCACTACGAAGACGATCCCAACGATCCCCATGAAGACCACGTTGACAAAGTTATTGATGAACTTCTCCGAGTCTGTGCGGAGGCGCTGGAGGATATTGAGCGTAGAGCCGCTCTGCTTATCCTCAAAATCCTGATAAGGCAACTGCAGCGAGTGCTTCAGGCCATCGGTGTACACATCCGCGCCGAAACGCTGGATCACGAGATTGGTAGTATAATCCTGAAATGCCTTTGCAATACGGCTCACCATAGCTACACTGATGCTACCCAGGATCAGCAGCAGGGCATTTCTGGTAAAGTCATCCACAGGTTTAGTACTGTTCTTGCCCACGAGGTCTATCACCTTGCCAAAGATGACAGGATCGAGCATGGAGAAAGTCTGGTTGATCGCTGCGAGCACAAAAGTGACAACAACGAGCCCGCGATATTTAGAAAGGTAGTGTAGGAGTAACTTCATAAGGGAAACGCAAAATCAGGGTGCAAATATACGTCTAAACATATAAACGAAACAAGAGAAGAAAAATTGGAGGAAGCCGCGCTATTACGCCAGCCTTTCAAAAATGTAGTAGGCGATAGCACCCATTACCGCAGATGCAGGGATAGTGAGTATCCAGGCCCAGACGATATTGCCCGCCACTCCCCACCGCACTGCGCTGAGGCGCTTGGTCATGCCGGCACCCATGATGCTACCTGTGATCGTGTGGGTGGTACTGACAGGTATCTTGAGGCTAGTGACGAGGAAGAGTGTAAAAGCACCCGCAGTCTCTGCGCAGAAGCCCTCAAACGGCTTGAGCGCTGTGATGCGCTGACCCATGGTCTTCACGATACGCCAGCCACCCAGCATGGTGCCGAGGCCCATAGCCACGTAGCAGCCTACCGCCGCCCAAGTGGGCAGTGCGCCACCTTCTTTTACATTAAAGAAACCGGGAGCGTCCGGATGCTGAGTACTATAGCAGATCAGCCCCGCCCAGATGATACCCATCGTCTTTTGTGCATCATTGCCACCATGTCCCACAGAGAAAAGCGCCGAAGATACGAGCTGCAGGCGGCGGAAGTATTTGTCTACCTTGGTTACTGGCAGATTTTTGCAGATATTGATGATGATGACCGCTATGACATAGGTAGCTACCATACCGATCAGTGGTGCCAGCGGTATGAATGCCAGTACTTTGACCAGTTTATCCATCACGCTAGCATCTGTGCCGGCCTTGACCAGTGCTGCACCTGTAAACCCCCCCAGCAGTGCATGAGAGGAACTACT
>JAFDYP010000519.1 GCA_018267355.1 Bacteroidota bacterium | reverse complement strand
ACCGCTTTCGTGATAAGGCTTATAATGAGGATTGCCCTCAGCGCAAAGTTAAGGAGCCCCTTGAAAAAATAAAAGGACTTTTTTGCTTCATTCCATTTATCAGAAGCAATGCAGGCAAATCAAGTTTCCCGGGATCTTAGCGAGCCAGCACCATAGCACGTACCTGCTGCACTACTCCATTCTGGAAGCGGGCATAGTACACACCGGTAGCGTAGTTTTCTGATGCGAAGGATACCGTGTGATCTCCTGCCGGCATATCCTGATCTACCAGGGTGCGGAGCAAGTGCCCGCTACCGTCAAATACCTGTACGAGTGTATGTCCGCCACCGGTGGTGAAAGTAATATTGGTGGAAGCGGTAAAGGGGTTAGGCGTATTTGAGATCAGGGTGACACCGGCTGTGCTATTGATCTCATGTATGGCTGTAGTGCAGTCAGTGGCATCTACCAGCGGCAGTGACTGGAAGTTTTGCAGCAGGATCGTACTATCTATATCTGGTTTAGGCACACAAAACCAATCCTGCAACAAAGAAGCATATACTGACCTGAAATCATACTGCATCGGCACATTGTCGTTCACCCCGGCAGAAGCCGGTATCTGAGGATTAGTGCCTAGTATGCCTGACTGTACCTTATTGCCAAAAATAAACATAGGTGCTGCGGCGCCGTGGTCTGTGCCCACGCTGGCATTGGATATGATGCGCCTGCCAAACTCCGAAAAGGTCATGCCCACTACACGGTCAGCATTAGACGAAGCCCGGAGGTCATCATGAAAGGCTTTGACACAATCAGAAAGATTTTGCAAAAGGTCGGCATGCGTGCCCGTAGCGGTAGCGCCATTTACTACCTGCGCATGGTGTGTATCAAAGCTGCCGTCATTGGAGGTACTCACCATGTAAACTTTGGTCCTGAGTCCGCCGGATATCAGCTTGGCTACTGCCTGTAGTGAGGCGCCTAGTTTGCTGCCCGATGGATAGAGTGATGCCGAGGTAGTGCCTGCATTGTATGCGGTAGCCAGTACTCCGGCATATTGATTTGTCTGCTGCGATACCTGCCTGATATAGGTCAGCTCAGTACCTGCCGGGGTAGAGGGCGCGGTACTCTGTATGCCATTGGCCAGGTTGTAGATAGACGAGGGATCTGTCACTGCCATAGCCATACCTGCAGACGGCCCCTGAAAGACAGGCGAAAGCGAGGTGCCGATCTCTATAGCCAGAGGATCTGTAGTAGTAGTATTAGGATAGCCGGTAGGGAAGCCTGGATACTCATAGTCCAGGTAGCGGCCCATCCAGCCTGTAGCCAGGTTTTGACCCGAGTCCTCTGCAGTGATCCAGATATCTGTAGCCTGAAAGTGTGAGAAGCTCGGATTGGGATAGCCGACTGCCTGTATGATCTTCAGATAGCCGTTATTATACATCTGCTGCATACCTGTCATCGATGGGTGCAGGCCGGTAGCGGTGGTGCCATTCAGCGGGAGCACCTGCGCAGATGGTATCAGGATATTATTGCGTGCAGTAGAGAGGGCGCTGTACTTGTCCAGCGGGATCACGGTATTGAGACCGTCATTGCCACCTACTATCTGTATGATTACCAGTACGTGGTCATTGACCGCGGCTGAGGCGGCCAGCGCAGAGAGCAGGGGTGAGGCTGCCAGAGATCTCATGCTGATACCGGAGAGGACCACGGGCAGTGCCGCCAGTGGTACAGATTTTATAAAGTCTCTTCTTTTCATCATACTGATTTTAGATGGTTTTAGTGAAACTTACTGCAGCTGGTACTCCGGCAGATCCATGATATACTGGTAGAATGGCTTGAGGCGGGACGTGACCGTAGCCTGATAGCCGGTATTGGTCGGGTTGTTGATATAGTTGCTCCAGGCGGTGGTCCAGTAGGCATTGGTAGATTGACCGGACAGGAGGATGCTTTTCAGGTAGTCCTTTACTGTCTGGTCTACATCCATACTGAGCAGCAGTGCCAGTGTATCGTCTACGAGTGCTACCGGATCGTCAGGGGTCGGCATGGCTGCGGTAAAGGCGAGCGTGTCTATGATTATCTTCTGGCCGGCACGTGTATATCCCGTGTATAGCATCAGATCTGCAAAGGCAGTACGATTGGGCAGGGTGTTTGAGTTGATCCACAGCTCATGATACTCCGGCTCCTGGTAGAAGGCCGGCCATCCAGCCACATTGGGTGGATTCAGGATATCCTGCGCACACAGCGCACTCCACCCCTCCAGGTAGCCCCACATATAGTATTGCGTAGCTAGATCAGTATTATCAGGAAACGTCACACCCATCTGACGCATCATGCCTACGAAATAATCTACCGGCGGCTTGATAAAGCACCCCTGATTCTGTACGTCAAAGAAGTGCTCGCTTTTGAAAAGAAGTGCCAGCGCAGGCTTGATATCATAGTTATTGCTCCGCAGCACCGCCGCCATAGGCGTGATGATATTGGTCTCGATAGTGCTGTCTATATCGTAGTAGACAAAGAAACGATAAAGCCGCCTGCAGAGATACATAGCACACTCATTAGTAGCCAGTATCATAGTGATGAGGTCATCCAGTTCATCAGCGCCACCATTTCCTGTGTTATTGATCACCGTATTATTATAAAATGCCGAGAACTGCTTTGGATTAGTATCGTGCTTAGTGGCGTCAAAGTAAGAAGTCATGGAACTACTGGTGATGCGGTACCCGGTCAGTACTCGTGCAGCAGCCTCCACATCTGACTGAGTATAGAGAGAGTTTGGCCCCTTGCCTACCGTGAAGAGCTCCTGCAGTTCACGGCCGTAGTTTTCATCCGGAGCATTTTTAGTGTTTACATAGCCATTCAGATAGACCAGCATTGCGGGATCCTTTGAGATAGCCGTCACCAGAGTCCGAAAATTGCCTAATGCATTAGTACGAATTGTTTCAATGTATTTGTAGCCTGCCCTTGCATCACCATAGCTATTTAGCTCTGTGGCAAAGTGATTGTGCCAGAAAAGAGTCATTTTTTGCTCCAGGCTTATTGTCTGTCCCAGCATATTACCGATCCACCACTCCTGCAGAGATTTTTTCCGGCCAGCATTCATAGTGGTCGTGTACGTATCATTGACCCATGTAGTGCCGAAAGGAACATTGGGGTCAGGGCTACTTTGCGAGGAGTAGTTATTGAGTGGGGGACTGGGAGTACTGGCGGTATTATTTAAGAGGGCATTGACGGCTTGATCTGTGGTCAAGGCCAGTAGCTGATTTATGTCAGTTCTGGTCGGGCCAAACATAGTTCGACGGAGGAGATGAGCCGCCTCTACATGTGTCCAAGGCCCCGAATAAGGAGCGAGAGTGCTAGTTACGCTTCTTGCTGATTGATGTGTCTGATCTATAGCTGTCACGCGGGCTGCTGACAGAGGTAGATTGTT
>JAFDYP010000518.1 GCA_018267355.1 Bacteroidota bacterium | reverse complement strand
CCTTTTGAGTCGGTTATTGTGACTTTGTACGTGTTACCTCCAGAAAGCCCTGTGGCTGTTGCAGTAGTTTGAGAATTGCTCCAATGGAATGTATATCCTGGGGTTCCTCCATAGGGGTATACAGTCGCAGTTCCATTAGTGCAACCACCTATAGTAGCATTTACCTTTCTAGTAGAATCCGCTAAAGCGGTTGGTTGTGTTATTGTGTCCACAAGTACAGCGGTACAATGTTTAATTGTATCTGTAACAGTAACAGAATATATGTTAGCGGTTAATCCCGAAAGCGTCCCGGTATTAGGTTCAGTAGGTGACCAAGTATACTTGTATACTGGAGTAGCTCCGTAGAAAGCACTAACAGTTGGAGTTACAGTAATTGTCGCTGTAGCGTTCCCAAAGCAAGCTTCGTTAGTAGACACTGCCGTCAAGTAAGGGCCGCATCCATTAAATGCAGTCCCTGTTGCTGGAAGAATAACAACCTTTGGAAATGTATCATTTATATCCCCAGGTATAGCTGGGTTAAAATTTACAAGATTGCAAAATCTCCAGCCGTTCATTGTAAGAGTGAAGCTAAGCGTATCTGTAGGACGCGCATTGCAGTTTGCAACAATCGGGAAAGTCATATATATCGGACCTCCTGCATTGTACAATCCAGTAGTGCCAACCAAGGAAGTAGTTGAAAACTCTGTGAGGCTATCTATATAAATAGTCCAGTCTTGTTTGCTTGTATCGACAGCTGTAGTATGCGTGATATGGGATGCCGTAATCACTGCCCTATGTGGAGAACCAACAGGTGGAACAATCGTTAAAGTATCACCAGTACCTGGTATTGTAAAACCATTTGGCAGAGTAAGATGTGCGACAAAATGCCCAGCACCGCCAACCTCTTGATTGAGAAGTTGTGCCGTAATTTTTATAGGGGTGCAGGTGCTATAGGTGGCTGGAGCCGAAATTTGAGAAAAGAGATTAACGATAGGGAGTTTGTAGCTCACATTCACAAAGGTATCTCTTGAGCAAGATGTCTGAGATGGAAGTCCTGTAGGGAATGAATCACAACTCCATGAATAGTGGATTGGAAATGCTAATTGTGGCGGCAATGAGTAGCATTGAGAGTCAATAAATATCAGATGATACTTTTTAGAGTTGAGCAAATCCAGATTAACAGAGTCGTTAGGTATGGCGTACCCGTAGTATGTATCTGTTCCTACAGTAAACACATGGGGCGGTATAGGGCGATAACTTCCATTTGGATATTCAGCGTCAAAACCACCAACGGAGATGCCCGCAGGAAGTGTACTTCCACTACTGGTTGATACTTTTATATAGAAATACAGATTGGGTACATATGTAGCAAAGTTCGACCCCATAAGTATGAGATTGTCGATATTACTGCCCATAGTATGCGGATAGTTATAACCTGTGGGGTTAACTTTTGCAGTGAGATTCGCATTGGGACTATTCAGGACAAACAGATTCTGAGTTACCGATGTATTAGGAATGGTACTTATGGTATCGCCAACCTTGTAATCTGAAGCGGTACAGCCATTGAAACCGCTTGGAACTGTAACGTACGCTTCTTTTCTGGAGAGACTGTCGATTTTCTGAACACTCGCGCAAGTAGTTGCTAAAGAGAAGGTCATTGTCTGTGAGAACAATTCATCTCCATAAATGAGATACGGATCATTATTTGCCGGATCAACGATGTTTGCCGAAGGAAGAGAGGCATAAAATGGAGTAAATTCTATTTTAGATAGATTTACCATCCAATCGGTAGTACTTCCTGACGGTCTAATGATAGAGTCGTTGCCAGCACCTCTTTGCGTAACAGCCGTGGTGATTGACACTGGGTGAAGTGGATCATAAGTATATGGAGCAAATGTAGAAACGGAGGTAGGTGTAATAGTGTACCCTGGGAGACTAGGTAAAACAGTAAAGTGTATTGGATCATTGTTAGAAAGAATAGGCCCCCTTACGAAAGTTGAAGGATAAATCGAAGGGATAAGCCTACACTCAAAAGGGAACAGGTTGCTTCCAATTAGTGGATCGACAATTTGATTCAACAAACTAATTGTCAATCCTTTACTACTGCAACCATTGGCATCATTCCAAGTTTCGGTGTATGTCGTCTTTAATGAAAAGATCCGATGTTGCCCGCCAAACCCTTCACACCAGAAAAGTACTGGTGTAGTACCTTGATGGGCAAGAATGTATTGAGCGGCTGGTAGGCCATAGGCTCCTGGATCATTATTGGTAATAAATGTACCTGGATCAAGATTGGCGGTCAGGGGGTCGGTTGCTAACGAAAGAGAGCCTCTTGTCACATACATGGTATTAGCAACAGGTAGCGAGATCGTATTTGTAGGATTAGTACAAGCCCTATATGTTGCAGAGACTGTAAACCTATCTCCCTCGACCAACTTCGCATTGAAATTAGACTTTGTAATATGGTAAATGAATTTCTTCCCACTAATGACAGTCGGTGTCACAGGAGTCGTGCTTACCAATGTGCCGGAATGATAAAACTGAATCGTTGCGCTTAAACAAGACAGTCCTACAGTGTCCGCCCCAGTAATATTTTGCTCCAGATAAAAATCAGTAAATAGGGTGTCATTACCTACTGCATTGCGCCATTGAAGAAGGGTAAATCCACCATGCGTCGTTGCAGTAGAATCCCCGTCTTTCATATAGCCGCTTGTAATTGCTTGCAGCGTATCTCCTACAATGGAACTATTTACGCTCACTAATGGATACTGAGAATATGAAGGTGTAATGATTACGTTATTATCAGGTCGTTGATCATTATTTGCATCAACAAGGCCGTAGTTGAGTCTCCTGAAGGT
>JAFDYP010000517.1 GCA_018267355.1 Bacteroidota bacterium | reverse complement strand
TAATATGCGTATAGAGATCCTGCGCGGCGGCGACTTTAGTATGCGCGGCTCCTATACTATTGCTCGTGGTAGTTATCTATTTACGCTGCAGAATGTGATCAATAAGCGCTTTACATTGGATCCCGGTGGAACTATCACATTCAACGGCGACGTGTACAATGCGCAGCTCAATGCTGATGCGATCTACAAGGTGCGCACCTCTACCTATGACCTGATATCTGACCTGCTGGGCATCTACAGCGCCAATGCCGTCAGCACTACCTACAATGAAGAAGCGATATCCCGCTCCAAAAACCGCATCGTGGTAAACCTGCTGCTGAATCTGAAAGGGATACTGTCTGCCCCTGAGATATCCTTTGACATCGCTCCGCAGAATCCTGACCCCGTGATACGCACCTACATAGACAATAAGATTCAGCTCGTACGCACCTCAGATGCCGAGATGAATAAGCAGGTATTTGGTTTGCTGGTTATGGGCAAATTCCTGCCGACCAACTCGCTCGCAGCGGGTGACGCGACTAGTACCCGCTCTATCAGCGGATCAGTGGCCAATACAGTGAGCGAGTTCCTCTCCTCACAGCTATCGCTCTATCTGGGCAGCTTCTTTGACAACCTGAATGTGCACGACCTGGATTTCAACTTCAACTTCAAACAGTACGATGACTGGTATGGCACCGGTGCTACCTCTGCAGATAACCTCAATACGCGCCGCGAACTCCAGCTAGCGCTGACCAAGCGCTTCTTTAATAACCGCCTCTCCATAAACGTGGGCGGCAACTTTGACTTCGGCGATAACAAGGGCGTGGGCAGCAACACCGTCACCAATACCAGCAATCCCAACGCGTATGTGACCGGGGACTTCCAGATAGAATATGTGCTGGACAAAAACGGCTCCTGGCGCGCCAAGACCTACAACAAAAATGACTACGACAACTTTAACCAGCGCAACCGTAATAAGACCGGCATAGGCCTCTCCTATCGCAAGGATTTTGACAACTGGCTGGATCTCTTCAAGCGGCGCAAGAAAACGCCGCCGCCACCCGTCCCCGCTGCCGCCAAACCAGAGGAAACACCGGCACCGGTAGTGCAGCCCAGCGATAGGTGATCGAGATGGGATTAACCACTAGCCCATATCCTACACTAATCCGCGTCTCCAACTCGGATTCTTTTCCTTCGCGTTTGTAACGCGACTATACTTCAGTTACCAGTACCGCAACCTGCAAATATCAGGAAGTCTCATACTTCCCTATCTACATTCTCACCCATCTAAATCTGTCCCCCACCTGACAGAGATCATTTCCCTCTCCGGTAATCCTTCCTTACTTCCCTTCTGAAATTCAGACAGCCATAATTTGCCATTTCCACATCCCAATTTGGGGAATTCTACACTTTGGCGCAGAATTTATGGTCGTATGGATAGCTAAAAACTAAACCAACACATCACAATATGAGATCCATCATCACCATCACTGCGCTGCTCACCCTACTCTCACTGAGCTCTTGCGTGACCAAGAAAAAATACCAGGCCCTCGAGAGCGAACTCTCCAAGGCCAAAAGCGACCTCCTGAGTTGCAATGAGATCAAAGACAAACTCACCAGCCGTCTCAGCAGTTGTGAAAACGACCTGGCCATGTCCCGCGCCAACCTCGGTGGCAAAAACGACCAATACCAGCAGCTACAGGCCCAGCTCAAAGACTGCCAGGAGCAGCGTGACAAGCAGCTCAGTGCTGTAGGCGACCTCACTGTCCTCTCCAAGGGAGCCAATGAAAATATAGGCAAAACCCTCGCGCAGCTACAGGACAAGGACAGATACATCCAGATGCTCCTCGCCGCGAAGGACAAGGCAGATTCCATCAACCTCGCGCTGGCTGTCAACCTCAAGGGAGCGCTCAAGGAAGGCCTCGATGATAAGGATGTAGACATCAAAGTGGACAAGACGGTGGTTTACATCAATCTCTCTGACAAGATGCTCTACAAATCCGGCAGCTATACCATCACGGATAAGGCCGGCGCTGTATTGAGCAAGATAGCATCCATCGCGGCGTCCCGCCCTGAGGTAGACGTGATGGTAGAAGGCTATACAGATAATAACAAGATCAAGACAAACTGTATAGATGACAACTGGGACCTCAGCGTGAAGCGCGCCACCAGCGTTGTCCGTGCCCTGCAAAATGACTACCACCTGGACCCCAATAAGCTGATAGCAGCCGGCCGCGGTGAGTACAATACCCTTGTACCTAATGATAATCCGGAGGACATGGCTACCAACCGCCGGACCCGTATCATATTCCTACCCCGCCTGAATCAATTCTATGATCTGCTCGACCCAAGCAAGGCCTCGACCAAGATCAAATAACACAATCCTATCCGCTATATCAAGTCAAAGCTCAGGCACTAGTCTGAGCTTTGATTTTATATCTCAGTCCAATAGTCCCGGACTTTAGTCCGGGAATGATTAGGTTTCATGCATGGCTTTAGCCAAAATGGCTCATGAGATCCAATAAGATAGATAAGGGTGCTATGGCCACCCTTATATACTGCCTTGATAGTCATCGCCGTCTTAGCTTATCCTCAAAAGAACAACCCTCACCCACCTATCTCTATTAACCTCAAACCCAATGATACCAACACCTCCATAGTCGGAAAACTTGTCGCGTACGGCATACGGTATTCATCTTACCCCGTCCTTCGCCACCCGTCCCTCCCCGGCTCCTATAGTCGAAAAACTTGCCTTTGGGCACCTGTATAAAACAGCAAAGCCACTCCTCATCGGAATGGCTTTGCCTGTTATCTTTCTTATATCCGGTAGCCGGTCCAGCCAACTGCCAACTAGCACCGAACACCTCTTAGCCTACCAGCTCAGCCTTCTGCTCAGCTACGCGGTCGCTATTGATATACTCGTCAAAGGTCATATCCTTATCGATGATGCCATTTGGCGTGATCTCTATCACACGGTTAGCGATGGTCTCTACCAGCTCGTGGTCACGGGAGGCGATGATCACATGTCCCTTAAAGTCATTGAGGCCGTTGTTCAGCGCTGTGATAGACTCGAGGTCCAGGTGGTTGGTCGGCTCATCCAGCAGCAGCAGATTAGCCCTCATCAGCATCATCCTGCTGAACATACACCTCATCTTCTCTCCGCCGGAGAGCACGTTGCACTTCTTCAGCACCTCTTCACCACTGAAGAGCATCTTGCCCAGGAAGCCACGGATAAAGGTCTCGTCCTTCTCCTCCGGAGAGTACTGGCGCAGCCAGTCTATCAGGTTCAGGTCCAGCCCTTCAAAGAAGGAGCTATTGTCATTCGGTATGCTGGCGATATTGATCGTCACACCCCATGTGAAGGTACCGGTGTAGTCCTTGTCAGTGCCATTCAGGATATTGAGCAGCGCAGTCACCGCGAGGCTATTGTCACCCACCAGCGCGATCTTATCGCCACGCTTCATGGTGAAGCTCACATTCTTGAAGAGTGTCTCGCCGTTCACCACCTTGCTCAGGTTGCGCACCTCCAGTATCTCATTGCCCGGCTCGCGGAGCATGTTATTGAAGATGATACCTGGATACTTGCGGCTGGATGGTTTGATCTCCTCGAGATTGATCTTCTCCAGAGCCTTCTTACGGCTGGTAGCCTGGCGGCTCTTAGATGCATTGGCGGAGAAGCGGCGGATGAAGTCCTGTAGCTCCTTGATACGGTCCTCAGCTTTCTTATTGGCATCGGCACGCTGGCGCGCCACGAGCTGTGATGACTGGTACCAGAAGCTATAGTTGCCCGAGTAGATGGTCATCTTGCTAAAGTCAATATCGATTGTATGTGTACACACCGCATCGAGGAAGTGACGGTCGTGGCTCACCACGAGGATGATGCCTTCATAGCCCGCGAGGAAGTCCTCCAGCCAAGAGATCGTATGCACATCCAGGTCATTCGTAGGCTCATCGAGAAAGAGGATATCCGGATTGCCAAAGAGTGCCTGCGCCAGGAGCACGCGTACCTTCTGATTGCCATCCAGTTCCTTCACCAGCTTGTAGTGAAACTCCTCCTTGATACCCAGATGGCTCAGCAGCTCAGCAGCTTTAGACTCCGCATTCCAACCATCCAGCTCACCAAAGGTATTCTCCAGCTCACCTGCACGGATACCATCCTCCTCAGAGAAGTCCTCCTTGGCATACAGCGCATCTTTCTCCTGCATGATGCCCCAGAGCGTCTTGTGGCCCATCAGCACAGTGGTCATCACCGGCACCTCGTCAAACTCAAAGTGGTTCTGCTTCAGCACTGCTACACGCATACCTTTGGAGAAAGAGACCGTGCCGGTAGTAGGGTCTACATCGCCTTGCAGTATCTTGAGGAAAGTAGACTTGCCGGCACCATTGGCACCGATGATACCATAACAGTTGCCGCTGGTAAACTTGAGGTTGACATCATCAAACAGGGTACGCTTGCCGTAGCGCAGCGAGAGGTTATTGACTGTGATCATTGTGGAAATCCTTCTTAAGAGGCCGCAAAAATACACATTTTGCAGGTAGTAAACAAAGCCAGCCAGCGTATTGTCTGGTACGACAATGCTTATTAAGAAAAGGCCCTCTTCCTAAAATCGGGAAGAGGGCCTTGAATCTCTGATCATTAAACCGGGTGTATCCGGTTGTGTTTGGGATCGGAACTCAATCCGGGCTCTTTTACTGAGCCATCCCAGATCAGAAGCTCATCTTGATTCAACAACCATCATGCCATATTGTATTTGCAATGTAGCATACTGATCCTCAATTCAGAGCATCCACACGAGTATGGAATAAGCTTCCCATACTTGTCTTAGCCTCATATAACGAAAATTGGAAATCGCCTGACAGTAAAGCACTTCCCCTCTTGGCATTCCTTTAGTGAGTAAAGTAATCCATTAACCATTAACACTATCTAAAATGCGTACCACTCAACTGCTCAAAACAGCGTACACCGCCTCTGGTGTTTCAGACACTTTACAACGATATGAAAACAGGTTCGACGATGGGCATGCGCGGCCAGAAGATCGCGTGAGCGAGGCTGCCTCACTCAGCTCAGAATACTATGGACTCGCTACTGATTTCTACCTCCATGGCTGGGGCAAACTCTTTCACTTTGGTGTCCGGCATCAGGGTGAATCACAACAGGATGCACTGCGCAAATATGAGACCTATCTGGCAGATAAACTACAGTTGCAAGAGGGAGAGCGCTGCCTCGACCTGGGCTGCGGTGTGGGCGGCCCTATGATCAATATAGCACAGCACTCTAAAGTATCTATCACCGGCATCAACAACTCCTTATATCAGATAGAAAAAGGCCATGAATTCGTCCGTGAAGCTGGAATGGGAAGCCAGTGCAATTTCCTGTCCTGTGACTGGATGAAGATACCGCTACGTGATGAAACCTTTGACAAGGCATATGGTATAGAGGCTACCTGTCATGCTGCCGGCAGGCGTACAGACCTCTTCCGCGAGGTGAACCGCCTGTTGAAACCTGGCGGACTGTTTGCCACATATGAGTGGGTCATGACGGACAAATATGATCCAGCAGATCTGCGCCACCAGCAGATCAAGCGTCAGATAGAGATAGGCAATGGCCTCTCTGATATCACTGGCGCTGCAGATGTGACTGATTCACTCGCGGCAGCCGGATTTGAGGTACTGGAGTGTACGGACCGGGCCAGCGAGTGCGATGCAGATACGCCATGGTACCATCCGCTTCGTGGAGAGCAGTTTTCCTTTGCTCATTTGCGCACCAGTCCTGCAGGCCGCCGCATCATGCACACAGCACTGGCAGGGCTGGAACGGCTGCACGTGATCCCCAAGGGTAGCACACGCGTACATGAGGTGCTAGAGACAGCCGCCGATGGACTCGTAGCTGGAGGTGAACTTGGAATCTTTACCCCTATGCTTTTTGTACTCGCCCGGAAAGTATGATGTATAGATATCTTGCAAT
>JAFDYP010000516.1 GCA_018267355.1 Bacteroidota bacterium | reverse complement strand
GGTCAGGCTGCCATAGACATGACCGGCATGGCTGCCGGAGTATATGTACTGAGCATGACATACGCCGCAGTACACGCCGAGATGAGGCACATGGCAAAAGACTGAGTTTTTAACTTTTGCTTATTTATCGTCTTTATTTTTGAGTATTATTGGGTTTTTCTTTGATGCCCGGCAGTGCGCCATGCGGTGTGGCAAGGGCTCGAGACGATATTTAAAAACATGTACCCTTCATGAAATTATCGGTGGTCATCCCAGCTCTGAATGAAGAACAAAGCATAGAGAGCATTATCAAACGGACGCTGGATGCGAAACAATATATCATAGACAACTCTCCCGTGACCGACCTTGAGATCACGGTGGTGAGCGATGGCTCTACCGATGGTACCGTAGAGATAGCCAGCAGGTATACGGATCGTATCAGGCTCATCGTATTTGAAAAGAACCGCGGCTACGGTGCTGCTATCAAGGAGGGGTGGCACCAATCTACGGGAGAGCTGCTGGCCTTTCTGGATGCTGACGGCACCTGTGACCCGCGCTTCTTTGCCGATCTGGCCACGCTCATGCAGCAAGAGAATGCAGACGTGGTACTCGGCTCCCGCCTCAATAAGAACAGCGAGATGCCTGCCATCAGGCGTTTTGGCAATACACTATACTCAGTCTTCCTCTCCGTGATATCTAATGAGCGGATAAAGGACACAGCCAGCGGGATGCGTATCGTGCGGCGCTCCAAGCTGCCACAACTGATGCCCCTGCCTGATGGACTGCACTTCACGCCGGCCATGAGTGCGCGTGCTATCCTGAGCGACTACCTCAAGATCTCTGAGATAGACATGCCGTACAAAGAGCGCGAGGGCGAGTCTAAGCTCAATGTGATAAAAGATGGTGTGCGATTCCTCAAGGTGATAGTGACCATGATATTCATGTACCAGCCGCAAAAGATACTGCTGCCTGCTGCGCTGCTCTTTTATGCTGCGGGCCTGGCACTGCTGGTCATGCCTATGTACCACTATGCCACGGCGCATAATGTGGAAGAATGGATGATCTACCGCGTGATAGTGGGCGGCATCTTTGCTACGATAGGGACGCTCTTCCTGAATGGTGCCTACCTGAGCTACAAGATCGTATCAGAGACCATCAATCATTCTATCAAAAAGAATTTCCTGTACAGGGTCTTCAACTCTGCATTGGTGTGGATCATCTCTGTCGCCTTTATGGTGCTGGGTGTGTCGCTGGTGTTTAATAGTGTAGTGACGCGGCTGGAGACGGGCCATACCTATGAGCACTGGTCGCGGTATATAGCGATGTCATTTCTCGTGACCAATTCATTTGCACTGCTGATCACAAAGGCGGTGGATTATGTATTTGACCCGATAGTAGAGCGACTGAAATACCTGCAATCCAAATAAGCAATCTCCATGGCCAAAGCTAAACCGGTACCTCCTGCCAAGAAGCATATCAGAACCAAAGCTACCGCACCTGCCCGCCCGATACCGTGGGAAAAATATGGCATGTGGGCCGCACTGGCTGTCGTGACCTGCGCATTCTGGCTATTGTACTACAAGATATTTGACCACAAGCCGGATATGAACGGAGATAATTTTGCCTATATGCTCTTAGGCAAAAGGTTTGTGGCCGGTCTGGGTTTCACTGATGCCACATCGCGCGTACTGAGGCCGCATATCCACTTCTCTCCGGGCTATCCGGCCATGATAGCTGTTTTTATCAAGCTGCTGGGTGATAGCCAGGATACGATCGTTTTTATGAACGGTATCATGATGTACCTCTCCTGCCTGCTCATGTTCTTTATCAGCCGCAGGCTCACAGGGTCTCAGATCGTGGCATTTGTCGTATCCTTCCTCTGCGCGGTCAACTCGTACCTGCTCCGCTTCAGCACGATCACTATGAGCGAGGTACCCTATATCTTTATCAGCGTGCTGGCCATCTATACCT
Source organism: Bacteroidota bacterium (assembly GCA_018267355.1). Classification (GTDB taxonomy): domain Bacteria; phylum Bacteroidota; class Bacteroidia; order Chitinophagales; family LD1; genus UBA1941. Next base: position 1,564 of record JAFDYP010000516.1, on the reverse strand, counting down.
TTACCCGTGCGGTAGATGATCCACGCGGGTGGAAGAGCCCCTGGCTCTACCTGTCCATAGCGCTGATGGCCTACGCTTACTATATGAAAAGCAACGCCATCGCATTTGTAGGCGGTGTGGGTCTTTATTTCCTGTTTATGAAAGACTGGAAGCGGGCATTGATCGGCGTCACGCTTTTCATCGCATTGATATTCCCATGGTACCTCCGTACCAAGCGGGTAGGAAGCTCCTACCTGTCTCAGATGAGCTATATCAACCCCTACAAACCGGAGCTGGGCAAGATCAGCTTCTCTACCATGATAGACCGCGTGAAGGCCAATATAGTCAGGTACTCCACACGCGATATCCCGCTGAATATCTTCCCAGAAGGTGCCACAGCGGAAAAAGCCTCTACCGGGTATGTGCTGCTAGGCATCGTGATCGTAGGGCTCATGATATGGGGCCTCTACCGGCTCAAGGATATCAGGCTACTCATACTGAGCTACCTGGGTGGATCGCTGCTCATACTGATGATATGGCCTACGGAGTACGGCTTTATCAGGTATGCCACCCCATTCACACCGCTGGTACTGCTGCTATGCCTGAGTGGCATACAGGGGCTGGCCGCACTGGTACTGGGAGATGACAGGGCGCCGTATGCCGCCCTGCCATTCCTGCTGATCGCCTTTGCCTACTCAGATAATATCAACCAGCAGGAGCTGGATGCCCAGCAGCCGCTGCCGCCAAACTATGAGAACTACTTTGCCATAGCGCGGTGGGCCAAAGAGCATACGCCAAAGGATGCCACCTTCAGCGCGCGCAAGCCCGATATGTTTATCTACTATTCGGACAGGCTCTGCGTGGGCGACAAGCCATCTCTGGATGATAAAGAGGTAATGCAGTTCTTTCGCGACCAGCAGGTAGACTATGTGGTGATAGAGCAGCTCGGCTTTGCCTCTACGGGCAAATTTCTGGTGCCTGCAGTGCAGAAGAACATGGACAAGTTTGAGATCGTATACCAGCTCAAGGATCCTGATACTTACCTGCTGAAGTTTAAGCGGTAGGCGTCTATTGCTTTTCTATTGTGGCGTCAAAGAGTTGCTGAAGAAACAGGATAGATTTCTTGCTCTCTGAGTTGAAAGTGAGAATCAGCATGGCATACATCGCAATCAGTATGCATACAGGGAAAAATATATCAGCGTTTGAAATAGCCCTGCCATCAATGATAGCTGAGATAGCCCCAAATGCCGCAAAGCTCCACCAAAGCGTAGCAAGTACGATCACCACGAAATGCAATCTCAGCTTGAGATAAATAATACAGCCTTTTTGATCGCGCTCCTCTATATCTCCGAAGATGACAGGACGAAATGAATTGCGCCACTTGATGGTGCGGACAATGTCGAAGGCGTCTCTGCTATAGGTGCCATTGTACGGTTTATTACCCGCGGCAAAAGAAGCCTGAGGCGGATCGACCGTTGCTTCCAGACGACCATATATTTCATCAGCAATGAGCGGTGAGTGCAGTATGATCCGTCTGTAGGGTAGCCATCGCATCTCTTACTGTACCTCTATCTGCTTGCTCAGT
>JAFDYP010000515.1 GCA_018267355.1 Bacteroidota bacterium | reverse complement strand
ATGAAGCGTTTCCTGGATTATCCTGCTGTAGGCAAAGTACTCGATAAGCAGACCTTTGCTGTGAAGCTGACCAAGTCTACCACACAGGTGAAGGACGTCTATCTGAAGAAGATATAAGAACGATATAAAAAGAGAATATAAGGGCTGGTAGATACCGGCCCTTTTTTATTTAGAAAGTGCCAAAGCGCAGGAAGACGCCACCGTATACAGAGCCTACATTATAGCTCTTCACATCGAGGTAGTTTTGGCCAAAGACCGCATTGCCACCTACTACTATACCGGGCCGGAATACCTTGGTAGCATTCCAGATCATGCTGACAGACGGGCTGATACAGGCATAGTGGCCGGTATATGTCTCGCTCTTGCTTGCTGCTGGGTCTGCCCATCCCGCGCGTGGATCAGTGAAGTGGATATAGGCCCAGCCGAGGCCCAGCTGCGGCTCAAAGGAGAGCTTTTTGCCTGATCTGAAGATATAGCCTCCCGTCAGGCCGGCTGACATGAGCTGAGGTGTGATATTATTGGGTATCACGCCTATGGCGGCATTGCTATTGACATACTGATTCAAAGTCACATTATTGGACGTCAGGATGCTAAAGGCAGCGCCGATGGAGATCTTGTGATTGATGACCCAGGCCACCTGAAAGCCCGTGACCGCACCTACCTCCCGGAACATATACGCCGCATCACCCTCAAACTGGACATGAAAAGAGCTATGAAAGCGGGCCGCGTGAAAAAACCCATTGCGGGTGGAATCCGGCTGGCTGTCTACCTGGCGCTGTACCGACCGGTAGGTAGAATCCGCCTGAGCGCAGAGGTGCCCGGCAGGTATCCATAATATCAGTCCGAGGACCGCCAGCAGCTTTGATATGTGGTTATGATTCACCTTGAAAAATATAAATCATTGATAAACAGATAAATCGCAAATTTTCAATAATGCTCCTACTGTCCAGTCAATACTCCTAAAGTACATTTTTTTCAACCAATCTTAACAATCGGACGGTCTGCGGTTCTTATTATTCCGTACGTTTGCCCCCCGATGTACGCCGTCATAGATGTCGAGACCACCGGGGGCAGCCCCTCTGTAGACAGGATCATAGAGATCGCTGTCATCGTCTTTGACGGTGAAAATATCCTGGAGCAATATTCCTCACTGGTCAATCCGCATCGCAATATAGACAAATATGTGACCCAGCTGACCGGTATCACAGATAAAATGGTGCGTCACGCGCCCTCTTTTGAGGAGATACAGGAGAAAATACTGGAGATCACCCGCGAGAAGATATTTGTAGCGCACAATGTCAAGTTTGACTATGGCATGGTGCGCAGTGAGTACAAGCGGCTGGGTATAGACTTTGTACGCAAACAGGTCGACACTGTCAATCTCTCACGCAAAGTCCTGCCGGGCTTTACATCCTACAGCCTCGGCTCTCTGTGTGAGTCGCTGGGGATCACCATCGAGAACCGCCACCGCGCACTGGGAGACGTAGAGGCCACTGTCAAGCTGCTCAGCCTCATACTCAAGCAGAGCAATGCCAAAAAGTATCTGGAGATAGAGATGAACCACGGCATAGATCCGTCTATCCTGCCTCCCAATATCACACTGGGCGAGATAGAAAAGCTACCTGAGGAACCGGGCTATTTCTACCTCAAAGATGCTACGGATAAGATACTATTCATCGAAGCCTCTAAGAATGTGCGCAGGGAGGTGATCAAATTTTTCAATAAGGCGGAGGGCCTCCCTGAGCGGCAGAGGGCCCATGAGGCTATCACGCAGATAGACTACCAGCCTACCGGCAATGAGCTCATGGCTCGCCTCGGCGCCTACCATGAGGTCAAGAAACTGCTGCCAGAATTCAACAAGCGGCCCAAAGAATATAAGCTCACATCTGCCATCTTTATCATTACTGACCAGGAGGGATTCAAGCACCTGCGTGTAGAGAAAATAGAATTTGCGGACGGTGAGGTCACTTTGAAGTTTCAGAGCCGGGGCACCGCGCAGAAAGTACTGCACAAGATCATAGTAGAGGGCCACCTGCAGGTACAGTTTTCACTGCTGAAAAAAATAACCGAACCGGAGCAGCGGGAGAATTGCAAAAAGTCATACAACGAGAAGATCGATAAGGCTGTCAGGAAATACCTGTATAAGAACTCTAACTTCTTCATAGTAGGTGATGGCCGCCGCCCGGATGAAAACTCCGTGATCTGCGTCGAGAACAGCGTCTACCTCGGTATGGGCTATATCTGCCCGGAGCTCACGCCTGTCAATACAGAGAGCCTGCGGGCCAGTATCACACCATATGAGGATGACCTGGAGATACAGAAGATCATCCGCCAGGAACTACGCAAGGGCAAGGGCCTTAAGATCATCAACTTCTAGAAGCATCACTGCCCGCCGTCATCCAGTGTGAAGCGTGTCCAGACGCTTTTTGCCCTTCGGCCATTTTTGATATCCAGGCGTATGTACATGGTAGTACCCCTGCCTACTTTGTGTACCTCTCGTATCATCTCCTCCGTCGGTACGTCTCCTTTCACATAGAAATTTTTGGACAGGTGTCTATTGACCAGAGAGATGGTGATACCTGTGATCACATTGTCCTTATTGAACCTTCCATTCTCTTCATAGCCAAATGAACACTTATCCGGAAAGTCCTTCTTGCTGTAGATCATATCCCGCTCCAGGGCCAGATGGCCTACAGTGATATTGTTATCCTTATTGGGATTCAAAACGGGGAATACCCTGACATGTGGCAGCAGGATAAACCTGTGATACAATAATATCCGGTTATTGTTTGAGAAACCGATGATGCGCAGGGTGGCAGTATCTACGCCCTCCGTGCGGGCCGATCGTGGCCTGATAGATAGGAAGGAGTCTACCCTTGTAGCCAGCCCCTTGTCAAAGAAAAGCTCTGAGAAAGTGTACTTGCTCGCAAACCGCAGGCGAAAGAGGTATTCCTTCTCACAGTCCAGCGTATCTACCAGCGGGATCACCTGCACCTCCTCGCGCTCGCGCAGGGGGATGTATATCTCACTGTTGATCTTTGTGGTGCCCTTGATAGTGGCAGACGTACTTTTAGTCTGGGCATATAGCGCCGGCGATGCTGAGAGGGTCAGCAGGAGTATGGCAGTTCTCAGCCGGTGCATGTAGGATGGTTTATTCTACCGTCTCAGTCCATTCATTGTAGAGTTCGCTGAGGTAGATGTTTTCTTCTTTGGTGATAGGTCGGGTAGCTTTGGTCAGCTTGATAGCAAAATCAATGAGGTGCAGGCGCTCTTCATCAGTAGAGTCCAGGTAGAAGTCATCCATGCACTTCTGGAAGTGCAGCATGTAGTCCTCCTCTTTCAGCGCGCTGATATACTCGAGCTCCTTATCCAGACTCACAGGTATGGGGAAGTTCTCTGCTACATACTCCGCTATGATGCGGTCCTCCGCCACGCTAAACTTGTGGTCTACCGCTGAGAGCAGCATCAAGATATGGTATCCTGCTATGGGCTTGTTTTTTCTTCCGTTTGGCATGACGTTGATTTTGAGGGTAAATTAAGCATTTATTCCGGCTAAGGATATTGCGACAGTGATTTTTTTAACTCGTCTTTAACCTTTTCTGCCAGCGAGGCTGGGCGTAGCACGCGCACATTGGCACCATAGCTGAGCAGCTGGCTCACCAGCTCATGATTGACCATCACACTGAGACTGATGTGTGTCTCTGTTTTTGTCTCCCTTACTACCTGCTGTGAGTGGTGCAGCGGCTGCGACTGGATATACTTGGCCTGCACCGGTGTGAAGGCCAGGACCACTGTCTCCGCCTTGCCGGCACCCTCAGAGATGCCGTATACATTCTGAAAGTACTTCTCACTGTCAAAGGCTTTGCCGTCAAACGTTTTATCTGTCACCTGCAAACCTGCGAAGCGATCAAACGCGTAGGTCTTCACCTTAGCTATTTTGCCTTCATTCACATTGCCTAATAGATAAAAGCGGCCCTTGGATTCACGCAGTACGTATGGCTCTATGATGTGCTCTTTGGCCTTTTCATCATCAAACTTGCGGTACGATAGCTTCACCCTGCGGCGCTCGCGGATGGCGCGCACCAGCGGCTCAAAGTACTCTATGCCGCGATAGCTATTGGGCCGGTCAAACTGGATGATCTTGTCCTCTCCTCGTGATTGTTTATTGAAGCGCACCGTCTCAGCTATCTTCATGATGGCCTCTTCAAACTCTTTGATGGCTGGCAGCTCTTTGAACTGGTCGAGCAGGCTGATAGCAAACTCAAGGCCGTGCAGGTCGTCTGCCGTCACGGGCAGGTTATTGATAGAATAGGTAGCATCTGAGTAGCGGTAGCTATGCGCCCCACGGTCAAAGACGATAGGCGCCATAAACTTCAGCGCCTGGCTGTAGCGCATCTCCTGTATATCTAGCTGGATGGTGCGGCGGGAGACCGGTTTATCCAGGTGCTCGCTCACATATTTGATCAGGTCCTCCAGTCTTGGATCCGGCTTCTTGCGCATACGCTCGTCTATCAGGCGGTATCTGGCAAAGGCATCTTTATTCAGTGACATATCTGTGTATCTCTTGTCAGGTTTAGTCGGTGTGACCGTCTATTCTAGCACCGCACTACGATAGAATATAATCAATCCAAACAGGTTTTCAAAAAAAGTTTCATCGGGATGTGCATATGTAATCTGCACAGTCCCGAGCCTTTGGCACCCACCTTGCCGTACATAGGTGGACGGGAACCGAAGAAAATTAAAAAATATTTTTTACTGCGCAAATTGATTGCGTAGTGTGCTTGTTATTTCGTGTTATCATTTAAAACTAATCGAGATGAAAGCCATAGAACAAAAGCAACCGTCCATCGTCAGGAATAAGATCCATTTCTCTGAGATAGAGTTCTTTACATCTGAAGAAGTCACGCTGATCGGCGAGATAGAGATCAATGGCAAAACTGAGTTCGCTCAGTATATCACCAATAAGAAAAACCTCTACCAGCTGCTGAAGCACTCCGGCAAGGTAGGCCAGGAGATCATCTACCTGATCATGGATGCCTTCAAGCGTCCACACGCCGTACCGGTCAACCTGAACCTGAAGCACATCTTTGGCAAGGCCGTATGCCTGCAGCACTGTATGCTGAAGCTGGACCGCTCTTTCTACGAAAATGAAGTGGGCGAGTGGAAAGTAGACTACAATACCAACCTCTTCTTCATAGACGCGGTGAAGCCGGTAGAGGCACAGCCGGTAGCGGCAGGGCTATTTTGAGGTAAACAATAAACTTGTATTGACGCCCCGGTTTCTTCCCGAGAGAGGCTGGGGCTTTTTTATTTAGCTGACCGGATTCAGCGTGATCGAGAAGATCTTGTACTGGTTCATATCGCGCTCATAGTAGAATTTGTCCAGGGCGTCGTACATATTCTTGGCGCGGAAGTAGGATGTATGGAGCTTATTGTCGCCTATTTTGATCCACTGGATGGTCATGCTGCCCTCTTTGGCATAGTGCTCATTGATGTATTCGAGCATCTTGCGCAGGGCGTCTACCTTGTCCGTGCCGTGTACGGTGTGGAAGAGGAATGACTGCTCATGCTTCGGATTGATGGTCACGAGGTCAAAGCGGACCACATCATTCTTCTGCTTGAAGTTAAATATCGCATTATCCTGGCTGATACCCAGCCGGCTGATGATATCCTTCTGGAGTTTTGCGATCTCTATATTCTGGTCGTTGAGCGCCATACTGCTTTTCATGTGAAAATAAGAAATAAAAAACCGCAGCTGACAAAAGGCTCGATGCCGGCGTCACCTGCGGTCTACGTGTATTATCAAATCAGTTTAGATCAGCTTGTCTGCTATGCCGTCTACTATACCGTATGCCACAGCCTCTTTGGCGCCCATCCAGTAGTCGCGGTCAAAGTCTGCGAGGATCTGCTCTACGCTCTTGCCGGTATTCTCAGCCAGTATCTCGGCGCTCATCAGGCGGGTCTTGTCTATCTCACGCGCTGTGATCTCGATATCCGTAGCCTGACCGTACATGCCACCTATAGATGGCTGGTGTATCATCACCCTGCCGTGTGGCCAGATCAGTCTTTTACCCTTCACTCCACCGCTGAGCAGGATCGAGCCCATAGAGGCAGCCAGGCCCATGCAGATAGTATGTACAGGAGACGAGATCATCTTCATCACGTCATACACTACCATGCCTGATGTCACCACGCCGCCCGGCGAGTTGATGTAAAAAAATATGTCCTTGCCCGGATCGTTGGCCTCCAGAAACAGGAGCCTGTTTACCACCCGCTCCGAAGATTCATCTGTGACCGGCCCCCACAGGAATACCCTGCGCTGCTCCAGAAATTTATTGTCAAACTTGGCACCTCCGGCAAACTTCTCGATCAGCTCATCCGGTTTGCCAGGTACTTGTGGCTCTTCCATTCTTATGTTCAT
>JAFDYP010000514.1 GCA_018267355.1 Bacteroidota bacterium | reverse complement strand
GTAAAATAGGCATCCAGCATGTGATCAAGCATGATAAGAACAAAGGCTACGGCGGCAATCAGAAGACCTGCTATAAAAAGGCGCTGGAGCTGGGCGCAGACATAGTCATCATGCTGCACCCGGACTATCAGTACACCCCACTGCTGCTCACGGCTATGATCTCCATCATAGGCAATGATGTCTATCCTGTAGTCTTTGGATCCCGCATCCTTGGCAAGGGTGCTCTGAAAGGCGGTATGCCTACGTATAAGTACATTTTCAACCGGATGCTCACGCTGACGCAAAATATCCTGATCGGCGAGAAGCTGTCAGAATATCACACAGGCTACAGGGCCTTCTCTGCCAAGGTCATCCGCGAGCTCAATCTGGAGGCCAACTCTGATGACTTCGTTTTTGACAACCAAATGGTATCTCAAATATTCTACAAAGGCTACGAGATAGGAGAGGTGACCTGCCCGACCAAATACTTTGATGAGGCGTCTTCTATCAATTTCTCCCGCAGTATGACCTACGGATTAGGCTGCCTCAAAGTCTCCCTCACTCATATGTTCTGCAAATGGGGCGTGATGAAAAGTGAGCTATACAGGTAGTGCACGCCTTCAGTTTTAGTTTACGCCACAAAGCTTTTTGGTGAATAGTAAATGTTGGATTGTCATAATTTTTTGACGATAGTGTGACAATCTTTACCTTTTTTTTGTATTATCTTTAGAAATACAAAGCACGAGCGATTTTGCACAGCAGATAAACACTCTCCTTATGAAAAGAACGTATACTACCACTCTCGTCTTATTTCTCGGTTTCCTACTCTTCAACTTTGGCCGCCTCACCGGCAGTGGATCAGGAAATTGTACGCGGCACTCCGGCCTGGCGGCGCTGAATAATAACCCTACGAGTAATTGTGCAGGTGCCTGTCACGGCGGCGGAGGCATAGTGACAGACTCACTGGGTATGATGGATACCACCACTACTACTAATGGCACTGACACCACCGCCACGCAGCAGGGAGGGGGCACTACCGGGGTGAGAGACGTGGCCTTTCAGTCGCACATATCTATCTATCCTACAGTGACCACCGGCAAGGTCTGTATCACCACCTCAGCTGATAGCAAGGATGCAATGATGTACGGTATCTATACACTGGATGGCAGGCTGGTAGATGCGGGTATGCTGCCGGGCTATCCGGCCAGCAGCTATATGAATATCCAGGCATTGCCGGCAGCGCGCTATATCATCAGGATATCAGATGGCAGCCACAGCGCTTCCTATCACCTGATACGCCAGTAGGGCGGTCACGGCTCAGGCAGCCATGTCTTCCTCGTGCTGTTTTACATTGATCTCTCCGACCCAGTCCAGGTCTTCTTCTGCCGGCGGCAGTACCACCGGCTGTCCCAGGTAGTCCACTCTGCGGCCGGGATAGATGTGCGCTTCGATCAGGTATGACATCAGGGATACACGATCCAGATTTGGGTGCAGGTGCGGCCTCATGTGCTTATCGTGGTACTCCGGCAGGAGGCTCCAGTGTAGGTTTGGCTTATTGTGGTGGGCGCCGTGATAGCCGTTATTGAATAGCAGCCAGTTCAAAACCGGGCTGCTAAAGTTGCGGCTGTGGTTGTATGGGTGCTTGTCATCGGCACCGTCATGCTGGAAATAATTGGTACCCACTATACCCCATGCAGCATACTGATGCGGGATGAGCCAGAAGAGCAGCATGCACTTCCAGTTGATCAAAAGCAGAATCACATTGGCCGTGATGACCAGGCCCAGCTCCAGCCCATACTGGCGAAACCATTTTGGCCGCTCATGGTACATTTTGCGACCAAAAGCGATCTCTCCCTTCAGGATATCTCCGCTCATCAGGTAAAAGAAAAAAAGCTGGTTGAAGAGATTGATACGGAAGCGGGCCTTGGTAGTACGGATGGCATCCTCACGCTCCTGGGTGTACTTGTGATGGCTGAAATTATGCCCCGGTACGTAGGCGCTCACTGAGTGACCATAGGTGAAAGAAAGGACGAACTGGAAAAACCTGTTCATCGTACGGCTGTAAAAGATCGGGGCGTGGATCGTATTGTGCACGATCACAGCGCAGAAGAAAGACAAAAGGCAGTTGGCCACCACCCAGCCGGCTATCTCCCAGCCGGACATGACAGGCCATCGGAACCATGGTGTGACAGCTACTACCCAATATAGCGCTACAAAGGCGATCGTCCGCCTGTCTGCTTTGTATCTGAGCATAAAAGAGATATAAGCAAAAATAGGTAAATAATGGACAATAGCCCGATGCTACCGGCCATCCTGCTGGCAAATACCTCTCATTCGCCGCCGTGCCGCATTAAATACTCACTATGGGGCAAAAACCATATGGTATAAACCTTGTGCTGCCAGCGGAACAGCCAAACACATGAAATTGCTTCGCATATACATCCTGCTCCTGGCTCTGACCACTGTAGCTGCGGGCTATACAGTGGCAGCTCAGGATACCACAGTAGTAGACTCTACCATGGCGGCCGCTACACCCGCCGGCACCTCAGACAATGGTTACACCAGCCAGACCAGTACTACGGATCACAAGGTAGATACCGGCATGACCGTGACGGGAGCTGTGATGGTAGGGCTCGGGATACTGATCATAGGTGCCGGTATATACTACATGGTGCGAAACCGGCGCAAAACTATAGGCGGTATACAGTCTCAGGACAAAGGAGAACCTACACCGCGCACCACTGACTCCATCAATAATCCCGGCGCGGGCGTGTGATCCGGTAGCCTAATACACTGATATAAATCTCACAATATGAAAAAGATAGAAAATCTGATCCTGCTATGCGCAGGAATGATGCTGGCGGGCCTCCAGGCGCTCTATGCACAGGCCAATGATGCTGTACTGCCTGAGCCTGGAGATAAAAATGTCACGGACTACCTATGGATCGCAGCTGTGGCGGTAGTAGTAGTGGGGATAATCGCTGCGGTCATATACCAGCGCAGACACCGTAGGGATAAGCAGTCTACGCTGACCGGAGATATCAATAATCCGGCTTCAGGCATTTAGTGGAGGGCGATAGGCAGGCACAGCCGTAGTTTGCTCTGCAAGGTCTCGCTGACCTCAGCCATATCGAGTGGCCTGCCCAGTTCTTGCGCCATAGATGTCACCGCCTTGTCAGGCAGGCCGCATGGTACGATGTAGCTGAAGTATCGGAGATCTGTATTAATATTGAGCGCTATGCCATGCATGGTACAGCCCCGGCTGATCTTCATGCCTACCGCACATATCTTTCTGGGTGCTGTGCCGGCATCCAGCCATATACCGGGTGCCCCGTCCAGGCGTGTGGCAGTCAGGCCATAGTCGGCGAGCAATAATATTATGGTGTCTTCCAGCGCCGCTACAAAACTCGCCGGACCCATACCCAGTGTATCCAGGTCAAAGATCGGGTAGACCACCAGCTGGCCCGGGCCGTGATAGGTGATATCCCCACCGCGGCTGATCTGATGAAAAGAAGCGCCTACCGCCTCCGGCTTGAAAAGCATATTGGCGGGATCGCCTGATTTGCCGAGGGTGTAGGTGGGAGGGTGCTCACAGAGGAGCAGTGTATTGTGCGTAGGCCGGCCCGATGCTTTGGCGGCCAGGTTAGCCTCATAGAGCTCCTCCTGCAGCGCTAGTGTGGCGCTGTAAACTTCTCCCGGGTGTCTAACGATTCTTTCAACCTCAGCTCGAGGTCGCGCAGATAGGGGAGGTACCGTATATTGGGATTTCTCAGCCACCAGTATATTGGACTTTCGCTATAGATCAGACCCTGATCCTTGTCCATCCGTTTGCAATAATACTGAATAAAATGCTCGTTGAAGCGGGAGGCGGCATCTGTGAGTGTGGTCGAGTATGCTTTGCTTTCCTGCCTGCCTGACGGAGTACCGAGATTGATATGGTCATATATGGTTATCAGGTAGCGTGCCAGTGCATTTTTGTACTCTTTGTGGATCATCTCATCGGTTTCCTTGTATCTGGCCAGGCACTGCTGCATGCTGTCTGCCAGATCGGCCGGTATCTCTACCGGCAGCAGCAGGTCTGTAGCAGCCGTACGGTCTCCCCACACCTTGGCGTAAAATGGCAGCGGCGGTGCCAGCTGCTGCTGGTCGCTGCCTTTGGCCACCAGATAGCTGCCCGCCAGTGGTGTATTGCCCTGATCTGAGGTGCGGTCATCTCCCGGTATCGTCTCCATCACTGTACCATAGTCTACGATAT
>JAFDYP010000513.1 GCA_018267355.1 Bacteroidota bacterium | reverse complement strand
GTTGGCACGAAGATACCTGCTGTAGAGGCACTTTGCAGCAAGAAGCTCAGGCCGCCACCGTTGGTCCATAGCAGTGTGTATGAGGCAAATCCCGGAGAGCCCCCTGTATGCCACTTAGAAACCAGCGTACGATAGTCTCCCTGTGCTACGGACGTATTAAACCAGCACTCCAGTGTAAGCGCTCCGGTGATCTGCAGTTGCGGATTAGACGGCACCTGTACGTATGTGTTGCTTGCATTCTGGAAGTTCAGCGCAGTCAAACCACGCATAGTGACCGTAGATGTGATTATGCTGTCGCAGCCAGTCACACTGCCACCAGTGATGGTGTCCATATAAGTGCCAGCGCTGGAGTACGTGTGGCCGTTTACGGTCACGCTCTGTCCTGCGCATATTGTATAGGCCTGCGCAGAGGTGCCCCCTTGGTTGATCGTCAGATTGAGCGTGTATAGAGTGTCTGAGCAGCCGGTACCGGTAGTATCGTAGTATGTACCCGACGAGGTATATGTATAGTGACCGCTCGGCGATGTATAGCTACCGCAGGCAGTGGCCGTAATCGTATCATATATATACGTAGCGCCTGAAGTCAGAGAAGCCACTTCTGACGCAGAGAGCGCCCTGCTGTACACCCGAAACTCATCATACAAGCCACCTGCCGGCGCACCTACGTTGGTGCTATATCCTACAAACTTGAACGGGCCGGTACCTACGATAGACGGAGCACCCTGAGCTACAGTATTGACCAGCACACCATCCAGATAGGCATATACATTATTACTGACCTGATCATATACAAAGGTATTGAGGTGAGGTGCTGCTGTAGCACCGCCACTCAGTAAAACGTCCGTCAGGCCCGCTCCCCTGAGTATCCAGTTATTGGCACCGGCCACACCGTTTGTAAAGCAACGGAAGCTATTTGAGTTGGCATCGCCAAAAATATAATACAAAGTACTGGTGCCTGTAATATTAGAAGACCAGAATGAAAAGGTCCATGATCCTGTCAGATTTGGTGCCCAGCCAGTGTTGACATAATCAGTGCTCGAAGCGTTGCCGCTGCCTATCACGGCACCGCCGCATAGCCCGGTACCTCCCTGCGTGATGCTTCCCATAAGGGTGCCAGTCGCTGTACCAGACGGAGGGGCTGTGGCCAGATTGGGTACGGTAGTGCCTGTGCCGTCAAATGTATAGTAGATCACATCCGGGGTAGGAGCCTGTCCATGGGTAGCTACCGATACCAGGATGCCTAGGGAAAGCATCAAGACCAGAGGCAGTCCCCTCTGCGCACCTTGCCGGCGTTCGCGCATAGCAAGCCCCGCCAAAACATATGTCCTGATGTAGCTGGTAAAATTTCTCATGCAACTAATATTTAACTATTTAGGTTGAAATGGTCTCTAACAAATGGTACGCTCTCTGGAGGCCTGCCCCGGTCGAAAAACTGGTTTATAATAGGGGCAGATTATATCTTACTCAGTTGCAAGTATAAACACTAGGTGTTCCGTTATTATTAATATGAGTCAGGAATCAATACACACATATGCACTGATTGTATTTTATAGAGGTCATATATTGTATAATTTCTTGCCGGCTCTGGGCATGATACGCCTCAGGGTGCCATTTTACATACACTTTTCACCTTCCCGTGTATAGTTGTTCATTGTCCGGCAATAATCTGAGGCATTCCCGGTTATATATTTACCTGCGGTATGAAGCGCATCCTCATACGAGTATCCATCGGTATCCTGATCACTATTACCACGCTGGTACTGGCACTGGTGGTCTGCGGCTATGCCTTTCAGGACAAAGTCAAGGAGCTTATCATCAGCAAGATCAATGAACAGGTCACCGTACCGATCAGTGTGAAGGGCGGCGTGGAGTTCTCGCTGCTACAGCACTTTCCTTACGCCTCGGTCACTTTCCACGAAGTGGCTATCAAAAACAAACTAAAAGGTGGCAGGGAAAACCTCCTGCAGGTACGTGAGTTCTCTTTCCTCTTCAATATGTGGGGCCTGCTGAGCCACAAGATCGAGGTGAGTCGTGTCTATGCGGCGGATGGCGCGCTGAATATGTACATGGACGCCCGTGGCAATGCCAACTGGGATATCTTCAAAAAGTCTGCTGACAATAAACCCTCCACCGGGCTAAATCTGGATCTCAGGCAGGCTATCGTCAGGAATGTAAGGTATACCTACCTGACCGGAGACAATGAGGAGGACATTCAGCTCAATATCTCTAAGCTGGATCTCTCGGGCAATTTCCGGGCGGCGCGCTTTGATCTCAATGCCAAGGGCGGCCTGATGATAGACCGCCTGCAGATCAATGGCGATGAGTACGTAGCTCATAAAGCCTTTGACGCTGATATCACCATAGACGTAGACCAGCAGCAGAACCGCTTTGCGCTGAATAAGGGCAACATAGAGATAGAGAAGAACAAGTTTGTGGTCAATGGCTTCTTTATCACCAGCAAGCGCAATACCTATGTACAGTTCAACGCCACCTCTCAGGGCAAGGACATCTCAAAACTCATCGCACTGATACCGCTGCGCTTCACCGCGCAGCTGGCGGGCACGGAGGGCAGCGGCGGCTATACCGTCTCCTCAAAGATCTACGGCCATATACAGCCCGGTATCAATCCTATCATAGAGGTGACCGCAGCGCTGCATGATGCTGAGATACAGATACCCAAGATCAGCAAGCCGCTGATGCACGTGACTGCAGAAGGCTACTATCGCATGGACTCTGTGGGAGACGACAAACTCGTGGTGTCAAAGTTCCGCTCTGAGTTTAATGGCTATCCTCAGGCCTTTGACCTGAAGCTGGTGCACCTCAGCTCGCCGGATATAGACTTTCATGCGGATGGTACGGCAGACCTGCATGAGCTGCGGACGTTCTTTAGTGATACGATACTGCAGAGTGCCTCGGGCCTGGTCACCTTCAAGGAATTTCACATACAGGGCAATAAGCGCGACTTTGATGCAGCGGAAAACTCCAACATCAAGGCCTCCGGGGAGTTTGACCTGAAGGATGTAAATGTAGAGGCAGGCAATGTGGCCTATGAAAAGATCAACGGCCACCTCTCCTACCATGACAATGATATCACGATCAATGGCCTTGCTGCTAAATTCCTCAATACGGAGTTTGTCTTTGATGGTACAGTCAATAACCTGATAGCCTATTCCATCTCACAGGACCGAAGGAATAATACTGAGGACATCCCGCTGGGTGTGAATGGTACACTAAAGATGCACAGCTTTGACCTGTCGAGTATCCTGCATACGTATGACAAGAAGGGCAAGCCGCATTCCAATACCGGCAAGGCTAAACTGGACATCAGGGATGTATTCAATATGGAAGGGCACCTGCAGGTCAGCATAGATAAGTTTGTGTATGAGCATATGCTCTTTGAAGATGTGAAGGCCGACCTCGGCCTGGTACCTTACCGCATAGATATCCGCTCGCTCTCTACCACGGCTATGGGCGGGCAGATCACAGATGTAGGCTATGTAGCCTTCCTGCCGGGCAAGCAAATGCTGATGAACCTCGGCCTGAATATCGACAAGGTAGACCTGCCCATGCTCTTCCGCGAGTGCGATAACTTTAACCAGACCACACTCACCGACAAGAATCTGAAGGGCCGCGTCTCTGCCACGCTCGCACTCAGGACTGTGTGGAATAACTATAAAGACATAGACCTGGACAAGCTATCCGGCAGCCTCTCCTGTAGCGTACTGCATGGGGAGCTAAATAACTTTGACCCGATCAAATCGGCCTCGGCCTTTATCAAAGTAGATGAGCTGAATCACATCGTCTTCTCAGACCTGAGCAATACCCTCTCGATAGAGAACCGTGTGATCACGATCCCACGCATGGAGATACAAAGCTCTGCGCTGAACCTCATCATGTCAGGCACACACACGCTGGACAATCAGATAGACTACCACCTCAAGGTGAACCTGCATAAGTTGCTGGCGGCTAAGTTTGGCAGCAGGCAGAGTGATGTGCAGTACATAGAGGAAGACCCATATGCCGGTGTCAATCTCTACCTGCTCCTCACAGGCGATATCTCCAATCCTAAGATCAAGTATGACCGCGAGCAAGTGAAGAAGAAGCTGAAGCAAGACCTCGCCGATCAGAAGCAGGAGCTAAAAGAACTCTTTAAAAAAGACAAGACGCAAAAGCCCGCCTCCAAAGAAGCCGCCCGCCGCGAGGAGAAATACTACGACACTCGGAAGAAGCCTGAGTTCATAGACTTTGATGAGGATAAGGAGAAATAAGTTCTTACCTTAGGGATATGACCGGAGGGAGATTTCAGTTGATCTTGGTTACCATAGCCATTCTCATCTACACTTACGTGCTGGGGAAGTTATTCGAATCAGGCAATCGTGATGACTTATATTCTTCCTGCATTTGGGTACTTGGTTTTATAGTCTTTTTTATTGTTTCGGCTGGCTTCCTTTTCATCGCTTCCTACCAGCGTATCTCCTACAAAGGCGGATTGATCATCAGCCTTTATTTACCCATGCTACTATTCGCAGGAATGATCTTATATGAAAGATTTTGGCCGCGTGACTACCCTGAGGGTATTAAAATATTCTACGAAGATGAACGCAAGGGACTGGCAGAAAGCATTGAGCATCTTGTCATAGACAATTCCTTGGTAAAACCTCCATATAGGTTCCACTTTATGGCAGTAAAACAGCTTTGCGACGACACATCAAAATACGCTTCTTATTTCTTTTATACTCCGCAAGACTCACCGGAGTGGAAAGCATTTATCATCGTATCGGATCTGGATGGGAATACATTTGTAGAACGCTCAATGACAGCCGCTGATAGTTTTACCTCCAGGCTTTATCACTATAAACTGACTCAGTACGAATACGCCGATGATTTTATCGGAGGAAGCAATAATGCAGGCACTCACCCCCTTTCACAAAATGATTCAGTATTTATTGATGCCTTTACCCATGAGATGGAGGATACAGTCAGCATGAATGATATCGTTTCAGCACCATATATTCCATAGGTACATAACCTGAGTTTTGACCTTGGCGATGTTTCCATACATTTGCCTCCAAACCCTTACTCCATGAGGCAGCTACTGATACTCTCACTTATAGTGTTCGTTCTTTTTACGTCTTGCAAGAGCAAAGAGGCCGATGCAGATGTGCAGCGCCAGGCACAGGCGTTTCTTGATACTTACAATAAAGAATACCAACGGCTCACTTATGCCGATAATCTGGGCCAGTGGCAGCTCAATACGCATATCGTAGAAGGCGATACGATGGACCAGCACAATGCTGCTATCGCGACGGCAGCGCTGGCAGCCTATACCGGCAGCGCTGCCAATATAGACAGCGCCCGCAAATACCTGAAAGAAAAGAGCCAGCTCACGCCGCTGCAGGTGCGCGAGCTGAATACGATCCTCTTCCTGGCGGGCAATAATCCCGCTACTGCCGGAGATGTGGTGAAGAAACGCATAGACCTGACCAATGACCTGGTGGCAAAGCTGTACGGTTATACCTTTAAGATGAATGGCGCGGAGGTGACACCTAACAAGATAGATGAGATCCTACGCCACTCCTCTGACCTCAATGAGCGCCTGGCAGCATGGCAGTCTGCTAAGGAGGTAGGCAAGGGCCTCAAAGATGGCCTGGCCGAGGTACGCGACCTGCGCAATGCCTCTGTAACGCCGCTGGACTACAAAGACTTCTTCGCCTACAATGCCTCTGACTACGGCATGAGTACGGAGGAGATGACCGCGCTCACACATAGCATGATACGCGATGTGTGGCCGCTTTACCGCGAGCTGCACACGTGGGCGCGCTATACGCTGGCTGAGAAGTACCACCAGCCCGTGCCTGACTATATCCCTGCTCACTGGCTGCCAAACCGCTGGGGCCAGGACTGGAGCGAGCTGGTAGATGTGAAGGGGCTCAATATAGACGGCTACCTCAAGGGTAAAGGCGCAGAGTGGATACCGCGCCAGTCGGAGCGCTTCTACATGAGCATCGGTTTTGACTCGCTGCCGCCGGTATTTTGGGAGAAGTCATCTCTCTATCCTGTAGCGGCTAATGCCTGCTATAAGAAGAACACCCACGCCTCTGCCTGGCACATGGACCTGGCGGATGATATCCGCTCGCTGCAGAGCATAGAGGCCAACACGGAGTGGTGGGCTACCTGCCTGCATGAGTTTGGCCATATCTACTACTACCGCTGCTATAGCAATCCATCCGTGCCTATCCTCCTGCGCAATGGCGCTAACCGTGGCTATCATGAGGCCTTTGGTACGATGATGGGGCTGGCCTCACTACAGAAGCCCTTCCTGCAAGGGCTGGGCATGGTAGATGCTCATGTGACGACCAATGACACCCTGCAGCTGCTACGCCAGGGGCTGCAGTATATCGTCAATATACCGTGGGGCAGCGGCACGATGACGGAGTTTGAGTATGCACTATACAGCGAGAAGCTGCCTAAGGATCAGTTTAACGCAAAATGGTGGGAGCTGGTGAAGAAATGCCAGGGCATCGTGCCTCCTACCGAGCGTGGCGAAGAATACTGCGATGCTGCTACCAAGACGCATATCATAGACGACCCGGCGCAGTACTATGACTACTCTATAGCCAATGTGCTGCTGTTCCAGTTTCACACATACATAGCTGAGCACATCCTGCATCAGGACCCGCACGCAACCAACTATTGGGGCAATAAAGATGTAGGCGCCTTCCTCAAGCAGGTGATGGCCCCCGGCCAGAGTGTAGACTGGCGCGAGCACCTGCAGGCTACTATCCATAGCGATATGAGCGCTAAGCCTATGGTGGAGTACTTTGCCCCACTCATGACCTGGCTAAAAGAGCAGAACAAAGGCCGTAAATACACCCTGCCGGAGCAGGCGCCGTATTAAACAGCCCCTCCAAACC
>JAFDYP010000512.1 GCA_018267355.1 Bacteroidota bacterium | reverse complement strand
GCTATCTCTGGCTACTACTAGGCTGCGAGGAGGATGCGATACAACAGCTACCCGACTCATCAGAGCTATCTGCGCAGCACCAGATACATCATCGGTTTGTGTATCTCATTTCATTTATCATCAGGCAGGACTACGACCTCGCTCGTACTGAGGCCGGCAATCTGAGAAGGCAGATCAAACGTACCCCAGATATTGACCCTGCACTGCACCTGAGCATCATGGGGCTGTATGACAAATACCTAAAGGCACTATCCGCTCCAAAACCAGAAAGAGAGAAAGGCTTGGCGCTGCTGATGCACACCATAGAAAGCGAAATCAAATACTGGCAGCAGATAGCCATCAGGGAGATCCCGCTCAGATGGCTCATGGTACAGCTCAAAATAAAAGCGGCCTGAATAACTCAGGCCGCTGCTTATCGCTAGATCTTTTTATCTGATCAGGGTCAGGCTGCCGTCTTTCACCTTCTTCTGACCATCGAGGTATGTCAGCTCTACCACGTAGGTATAGACAGCAGGAGGCTGCAGCACTCCTTTGTAGGTGCCATCCCACGAGGCCCATTGATTATCTCCCGAGTCAAATACCTTCTCACCCCAGCGGTTGAATATCCGCATGGTCACTGTCTTGAGCCCCGAACCGTAAACGGTGAATTCATCATTGGTGCCGTCGCCGTTTGGCGTGAAAGCATTTGGTATATAAGTATCAGGTCCGTGGTTGACACGCACTGTGGCACTGGCGGTAGCCGTACAGTTTTTGCCATAGGTCACCACTACTGTGTAGTCCTGGCGCTGGTATGGCGTAGCTATCGGAGCAGGGCAGTCTATGCAGGTCAGGCCTGCAGATGGCGACCAGGCATAGGTACTGATGGTCTGCCCACCTGGATTGTCTACCAGCAGATTCAGCGTAATGCTGCTACCCAGATCCAGTGTAGTGTCCATAGGATTGATGCCTACAGTGACCGGTAGGGGCGCATCTATTGTCACTGATGTATCCAGATGGCAGCCCTGGCCGTCAGTGGCTACGAGCTGGTACACTCCTGCTGCCAGGTCATAGAAGCTACCGCTCTCTTGCGACGTACCTCCATTGATAGCATAAGTATAGGCTGGGCTGAGACCAGGTGTACCACCAGTCACGGTGATCTGTGCCTGCCCGTCTGTAGAGCCTACGCAGCTGACGCTGTCTGCCTCCAGATGGGTGACCGATATCGGCGGCGGCGCTAAGAGCGTCACGGTCGTGGCTACGGTGCAGCCATTAGCATCGGTCACGGTCACACTGTAGGAGTTCGGTCCCAGGCCGGTGACGGCATTGCTGGTAGAGGATACAGGAGACCAGCTATAGGTATAGCCCGGCGTACCTCCTACTCCGTTGGCAGTGATCGCCCCATCCAGTGCGTTGGCACAGGTGATCTGGGTGACCACAGTATCTACGGTCAAAGACTGCGGATCATTGAGTGTCACAAAGACATTTTCACTACATCCCTTGCTATCATAAACATAGATAGTATAGCTGCCCGCTGCCAGCCCCGTGATCGTATCGGTCATCTGGTAGTTCAGTCCATTATACGTATAATGATATGGCCCCTGGCCACCGCTGGCAGTCAGCCATATCTTGCCGTTGAAATCTCCGCGGCACAGAGGATTATCATAGTATGGTATAGCCACCAGCTGCGTAGGTTCGTCTACCAATACACTGGTCTCAGCAGTACAGCCATTGGCATCTGTCACACTCACGGAGTAGACGTCAGACATGAGATTTGTGGCAGGATTAGTGGTAGTGTTGCCGGGATCAGACCAGCTATAGCTGACCACAGGAGCGCCATTCAGCGCAGTGACCGTAGCGGTGCCATCATTGCCATCATGGCAGCTGGTAGGCGTACTGGTGATATCCAGATGCAGTACATAGAGGGTATCTACGCGGAATGAATCAGATACCACACAGTTATAAGAGTCTGTCACAACTAGCAAGTGTACGCCCGCCGAGAGGTTATTCTCTGTAGTGCCGCCAAAGCTATTATCCCAGTTGTAGCTGTATGGTGCCGTACCACCATTCACCAGCACTGTAGCAGAGCCATCATCACTGCTCTCGCAGTTTGCCGCTGTAGCGCTGATGCTCGTCACTATCTGCTGTGGCTGCGTGATGGTAGCTGATACGGTAGTAGAGCAGCCATGTGCATCTGTGATCGTGGCAGTATGGCTGCCTGCATCCAGATCATTGGCTACGGTGGTGGTAGAGTTGCTACCGGACCAGGTGATATCATACGGTGGTGTGCCACCTGATACCGTGATCCAGGCTGTACCATCTGCAGTGCCATAGCACCTGGTAGGATGTGTGGAGTCCAGCACGGCTACCAGCTGCGGCGGCTGACCGAGCGATGCCTGATCATTCAGTATACAGCCGTTGGCATCTGTGATCTGCACAGCATAGGTGCCGGGGCCGAGGGCTGAGAGCGGATCGGCTCCGCCCGGAGTCCAGGCGATAGTATATGGTGCCGTACCGCCGTAGGCGCTATCGTGCAGCGCACCATCGGCAGCGCCATAGCAGGTGATCAGCGTAGAGTCTATCTGGCTGCCCAGTGCAGGCTGCGCAGTGACAGGATATGTATTGCTCACCGAAATGCCATTGGCATCTGTGGTCGTCACGGTATAGCTGCCCGCGCAGAGGTTGTTGATAGATGGACCGGTGCTCTGCGGCGTCGTATTCCATGTGAATGTGTACGGCGCTACACCGCCTGAGGCCGATACAGATATCTGGCCTATGCACTGGCCGTAGCAATTATTGTTAGTGATCACTGCCACTACATTGATAGGTGGCGGACCGGAGATATGAGCTGTATCGCGCACACAGCAGTTATTGGCATCGCATACTGTGATGATATAGGCGCCTGTGTCGAGGTTGGTCGCATTAGGCAAGCCGCTGACCGCCGGTACACTGGTGTAGGTGTATCCTGGTGTCCCCCCCGTAGTGGTCACAGTGATAGTACCATCATGAGTGCCCGCACCCGTCAGGCCGGTCGTTGCCGCAGTAGAAACTACCTGGGTCGGCTGGGTGATGTGTGTCGTACCCGTGATGCTGCACCCGGTATTATCATACACCTGCACGGTATAGGTACCGGCAGGTTGATTGGTCAGGGTACTGCCTGAGCCGGATGGATTCCAGACATAGGTATAGCCTGGCCTGCCACCGCCCACTGTAGCGGTGACTGAGCCTGTGCCGCCACCGAAGCATGGTATATTGACAGAGTCGAGACGAAGCGTGAGCGGCAGTGGAGCATTGAGTATGGTCGTATCATGCCCCACACAGCCCTGGGCATCTGTCACAGATACGGTATAGGCACCCGGCCCGAGGTTGATCGCGCTATCCACATTGCCTGCCACGGCAGATGACCAGACGTATGTGTATGGCGCCACTCCCGCATTCATATGGAGGTATATACGTCCGTCTGTCTGACCAGCACAGGTGATAGAGTCCACCAGCTTTGGTACCGGCAGGCCATTCCCTACTGTGACCGTCATAGAGTCCACCAGCGTACATCTGCTGCCACCGGTCACCACTACAGTATACGTAGTAGTCTGCGTAGGTGATACGATAGGAGTAGCAAAGCTCAGGCCTGTGCCGCTAGGTGGTGCAGTACCATGGCTGGCCGTCCATGTATAGGTAGCGGCAGCCGGATGCGCAGAGTCACCAGTGAGGGCAGCATTGAGCTGTATAGGCTGTATACTGCATATGAAGGTATCCGGGTTCAGGGTCAGCTTAGCCGAGGTATCCACATTGACTACAGCGTAGGCATAGTTGATACAGCCATTAGGAGAGGTCAGCGCTACCTGATAGGTGGTACTGGATACCGGATGAGGGTACACCGTATCTCCGGTAGTCGGCGTAGGGGCATTAGGCCCGGTAGCTGGTGTCCACTGGAGGTTAGCATTATTGAGGTCGGTGATACACATATTCAGCCTCATATTAGGACGCTGGAAAAGGCTGGCATAGGTGGTGCTTGTGTTTTGCTGTACACCTATGATACTGCACTGGCCCTGCGGGTCATTGCCGTAGGTACACCATACAGATTTGAACGGTGTGGTGGTGTACTTCATCTTCGGATTGGTATTGCCGCCGTTTGCATTATTGAAGCAGACATCCACTACCAGGTTTGACACGCCATCCCAGTCATATGCCGTCTGGAAGGTATGTGTATTCCATCCGTTCACCGGCGTGAAGCTGGCAGCGGTGTATACGGTAGTAGCAGAACCCCGCGCCAGAAAAGCCTGATCCAGCGAGTCATTGCCCACGCAGGCCAGTTTGATGGTCAGATCCGTCAGCGTAGCGCCGCTATTCAGCGTACCTACCTGAAAGCTCAGCGACTTGATCTGGCCGCCGGTAGGTACCTGGCCTATGATCTCACTGGCATGTATCAGAAACTGGTGGTGAGACGACTTGTAGTACGCTCCGTATGGAGCAGGATAGACAAAACCTGTACCCCCCTGTGTGGTGGTACCGGTACCCAGGTTGACCGTGGTGCCTGCAGCGGTACAGGTCGTGGTGGCCGGGCCGCAACTATTAGGATTGGCCAGTGCTACCAGCGTGACGGGGTCTCCCGGGCATATCACATTAGGCACTGCTGTAGCACGTACGTTAGTACCTACGTTAGATGAGGTATTGACCAGTACACTATCTGTCAGTTTACAACCATCTGCAGAGGTGACCTGTACCTTAAACCATGTACTCGCGGCCAGCGCATTGATCAGCGTGGTAGCCGCCGTAGGGCTTTGCACCAGGGATGGCTGCAGCCACTGATAGGTAAATGGTCCGAGGTTAGATGTGCTCGGCGTGACGGTCACTGTAGTATTGGAGTATTGGCAGACTGTGGCGCTAGACGTGGAGGTAGCCAGGTCAAAGAAAGGAATATTGACAGCCATCGTATCGCTGCATCCTGACCCTGTGGTCCAGACGAAATGATACACCCCTCCCGTGTCAAATCCCGTGATCATGCTGTG
Organism: Bacteroidota bacterium; assembly: GCA_018267355.1. Classification (GTDB taxonomy): domain Bacteria; phylum Bacteroidota; class Bacteroidia; order Chitinophagales; family LD1; genus UBA1941. The sequence goes on along the minus strand of JAFDYP010000512.1, from coordinate 5,476 downwards.
ATTGACCGTAGGTGAATCGATGACCGTAGCGTGAGGATTATCTGGCAGGGCAGACCAGGTACCCGTGCCATAGGCATGCATAAAGGTCGTATCATACCGGCATTTATTCTGGTCAGGACCTGCATCCGGCCGCTGCGTCACAAATACGGTGAGCGTATCCGTACAGACCCCTGACGACCAGGAGAACAGATAGGTGCCCGCCTGCGAAAATCCGGTGATGGTGGCCGTAGGCGACGTAGGTGGTATGATCGTGGTACTGGCCGGCCCTTGTATCTGGGTCCATGTACCGGTGCCTGTCGCATTGGTAGTGATAGAGGTGGTCGCGGATGGGCAGCTGACGTACTGTGAGCCGCCTGCGTTTTGCAGTACATGCACGGTCACATCATCACTGAGAGAGACAGGATTGCCACAGCCATTGTAGGTAGCTACAGCTGTGTAGGTCGTAGTGTGGTTATTGGGCGGGCATACATTCACAGTAGCGCCCGTACCGATATGGGTATTGCCCTGGTACCAGTCCACATTCACTATCGAGTTGCCCGATGGGCTCCAGCGGTAGCCGTCATTTACCGCAGACCAGACACTATTGTTTCGGCCCGGCACGGGATAGCCTGTGCTACCTGTGGCATTCTGTATCCCCTCTATAGCCAGGCCACCGTTCCAGCCTGCGCAGGATTGCTTATTGCCGATGTAGATCTCGATGACGTTGGTGGTCTCATAGAGTACTATCTGGCTGGTGAGGTTCGTGTTCGGGCAGGTTCCTGAGTTGTAAAACGGTACCTGGTAATAAGACACCACAAACTTGCGGCAAGGAGCCGTGCCAAACGTGGCATAGTTCACATAGTTAGAGTCCTGCACACTGAGCAGGAAGGGAGCAATATCCATGTAAGGCCCCATGATACTATTGAGCTGCTGCGAGGGAGATGGGATGCCCGAGGCGGAGGTCAGCGGCCAGGGATTGCTACCGCTGGCATAGGCAGTATTAAATGAGATCATACTGTTATTGCCTATCACGCACTGGTTGTAGGCATTGCCGAAAAAGCAGAATGTAAAAGGAAGATTGATCACGCCGCTGTAGTAGTCATCCTGCGTATAAAACGGTGCCGGTGGTGCTACGCCAGACAGATAGTTGTATGGTGTATAGGAGATAGCAGAGAGGTTATAGGACGTAGTAGCAAAGGCCGGCAGCCAGCTAGCGGTCAGGTTGGTACAGTTGGTACCGCACGGGAGGTTCTGATCAGGGCCTGCATCTACAAAAGGACAAGGATATTGCTGCGCACTCGCCACAAGCGAAAATATCACCAGGCCCAGGGAGAATAGAATTTTCTTCATTTAATAATCAAGATTTAAAAAGGACATAAGATCAGGGTCTACAAATGTAGCCTGATTCCCACACAAATAAAACATAATCCCCTGTGACACACACGGATGCACGATACGCTTGCGGCGTTGCACGCTTCGGTAAATTTTCTGACAACTAGTAGATAAACAAGCAAATAGTGTGGCAACAATCGTCCCCAGCCATCATAAACACGTAGAAAGATAATTGTTAAAATCCGCTGAGCCAGAGCTTACTCCACAGGTACGGCCTCCGCATGCGTGACCAGGCTGCGCATCTGCCAGCCGTAAAAGGCCAGATAGGCAAAGCAAACTACCCCTACGATATAGCCCATCTGTATGCCCAGCAGGCCCGGGTCGGACAGCCAGCCCTGGAAGACACTCACAAACCCACCGCCCATGATCATCATGATCAGGTAGCTCGATGCGTCATTGGTGCGGCTACCGAGGCCTGTAATACCGAGGGTAAAGATACACGGCCACAAGGTAGAGCAGAACAGGCCCACACTGATGAAGGCATAGACACTTACGATACCATCTGCCAGCATACCGATGATCAGCGCAGCGATACCCAGTGCGGAGTATAGCAGCAACTGGCGGGCAGGCTTGCCATTGGTCAGCATATTGCCGATGATGACGAGAGGAAGGATAGCAGCATAGATATAAAATGGTGAAAGATCACGCCCGGCTATGGCATTGACCAGGAGGAAGACCCCGAAGGCTGCGTATGGCAGCACGATGCCGAGTACTTTCTTAAGACCATCGCTCACATCGAAAGCACCCACGGCACCCGTCCACCGGCCTATCATGAGGCTGGCCCAGAAGAGAGACACATAAGGAGACACCTGATCCGTACCGATATGTAGGTGCTGCCTGAGAAACTCAGGAAGGTTTGAAGCTGTAGATACCTCTACACCTACATAGAGGAAGATAGCGATCATTCCCATCCAGAGCTGCCGATAGCTGAAGATGCTCCTGGTATCTTTTGCCTGCTCCTTTTCATCCGGTGCTGCACTGCCGATCTGGTCCGGCAGGGATGAGAAAAGGATCAGAGCCGCTACCGCGAGAAATGCTGCGCCGAGTATGAGGTAGGGAGTTTTGACTGCGCTGAGGTCTTTCAACGTAGCGCCTGCAGCCGTACCAAATATGGCCAGGCTCACCACTACAGGGCCGATGGTGGTACCCACATTGTTGACACCGCCGGCCAGGCTGAGCCGCTGCGAACCTTTAGCCGGGTCACCGAGATTGACAGCGAGAGGATTGGCTGCGATCTGCTGGAGGGAAAAACCAAGGCCTACGATAAAAAGTCCCGTGATAAACAGCGCAAACGAGGATGTCTCTGCTGCGGGATAAAACAACATCGTACCCAGCGCCGAGATACCGAGGCCGAGGGCAATTCCCTTCTTGTAACCCATCCTATTCAGCAGGTCACCACCGGTCCACCGCGACACACGCTGATACCATACAGCCCCTGCGGTATACGCCACATAGAAAGCAAACGATACCATCTGGCTCTGCCACTGCGCCAGCTTCAGGTGCTCCTTGAAGACGGGTATGAGTATATCATTAGAGGCCGCTACAAAGCCCCAGAAAAAGAACACAAGCACAAGGGTAGCAAAGCCGGAGTTATTGGATTTAGGTTGGGTCATGAAGTGTATTTCACTATTCGTTATTCTCTATTCACTGTTCTCTATCTCAGTCTATCTTGGTCACCGGCACATCTGCATCACTCGATCCCCAGGCCTTATTGGGCTGTGGCCCCATCTCAAACTCTATCTCTCCGCCTTTGGCTATGTCGTCATAGGTGATGTAAGACTTATTATAGTTGCTGCCATTCAGCTTTGCCGACTGGATGTAGACATTGCCCTTCGTGTTGTTGTTCGCTTTCACCGTAAAGGTCTTGCCATTCTCCAGGTGCATGGTCACGTGGTCTGCCAGCGGAGAGCCGATAGCGTACTGATCGCTGCCCGGGCACACGGGATAGAAGCCCATCACGCTGAAGATATACCAGGCGCTCATCTGGCCGCAGTCCTCATTGCCGCTGAGGCCATCAGGCTGATCGCGGTACATCTCGCCATCTATGCGGCGCACCATAGCCTGCGTCTTCCACGGCTGGCCTGCGTAGTCATACTCGTAGGCTATCTGGTGGCTCGGCTCATTGCCATGGGCGTACTGGCCTATCATGCCGGAGATATCGGGCTGCTTGTGGCCGTGCAGTACAGGTGACGTATTAAAGATAGAGTCTAGCTTATTCGCCAGTTTCTCCTTGCCGCCCATCAGCTTCATCTGGCCGGAGATATCTTGCGGCACGTAGAAGGAATACTGCCAGGCATTGCCCTCGGTGTAGTTGTGATTGACCTCATACGGATCGAATGGCGAGAGGAAGGCCGTCTCCTTTGGCCGCATGAAACCTGTAGACGGATCGTAGAGGTTCTTGTAGTTTTGCGCACGCTTGATGTAGTAGTTGTAGTCGTCGGTCTTGCCGAGTTTCTTGGCCAGCATGGCTATGCACCAGTCATCATAAGCGAACTCCAGTGTACGGCTCACATTCTCATGCGCACCGCTCATCTTGATATAGCCGTGGGCCTTGTAGTCGCGCAGGCCGTTGCGGTCTTCCATCGCGCTTTTCTTCATCGCCTCCAGCGCCTTACTGGCATCAAAGCCTTTCACATCTTTCATCGCAGCCTCGGTGATCACCGGCACGGCGTGGTAGCCTATCATACAGTTGGTCTCGCAGGCAGACAGCTCCCACACGGGCAGCAGGCCACCCTGCTCATACTGCGTGATAAAGGTATTGATGAAGTCTGACGAACGCTTCTTGTCTATCAGCGTGAGCAGCGGGTGCAGCGCACGGTAGGTATCCCAGAGCGAGAACACCGTATAATAATTAAAGCCCTTGGCCTCATGCACGGCGAGGTCGCGGCCGCGGTACTGGCCGTCTACATCCTGATAGATGTTTGGCGGGATCATGGCGTGGTACATGGCCGAGTAGAAAGTGCGCATCACGGCAGGGTCACTGCTCTGCATGTCTATCTTGCCCAGTTCTTTATTCCACGCTTCTTTAGCCGCTGCTACAGTCTTGTCAAAGTCCCAGTTATTCAGCTCGACCTCGAGGTTCTTCTTTGCGCCGTCTATACTCACCGCAGAGATGCCCACGCGCGCATAGATCACCTCACCCTCGCCGGTCTCAAAGCTCACATACGCCTTCAGATCGGTGTCTGACATGCTGCGCATGCCCTCGTGCAGTACAGGGCCATTGCTGATGCCAAACTTCTTGAACGGCTTTGAGAACTGGATCACGTAGTACACGATCTGGCTATCGGCCCATGCGTGGCTGACACGCGCGCCGGTGATCTCGTTATTACCGTTAAAGTTTACCTCGCCGTACTTCAGCTCGTCGCGGTGGTTGAGGTCGAGCACGATGTCGGCCTGTGAGGACTTAGGGAAAGTATATTTGTGCAGCGCAGCACGCGTGGTAGCGGTCAGCTCTACTTTCACCTTATTGGCCAGCTCTACTGAGTAGTAGCCTACAGAGGCCTTCTCATTCTTCTTGTCAAAGGCCTGCGCATACTGCGTGTTCTTAAACTTCGGCTTGCCCAGCTCGGGCACCAGCAGCACATCACCATAGTCAGAGCAGCCGGTGCCACTCAGGTGCGTGTGCGAGAAGCCAAATATCCGGCCATCAGAGTAGTGGTAGCCCGAGCAGCCGTCCCAGGTCTTGAGGCGGGTATCAGGACCCACCTGCACCATGCCAAAGGGCATCGTAGGCCCCGGGAAAGTATGCCCATGCCCACCCGTCCCGACGAACGGATCTACATATTGCGTATAGTCTTTTTGTGCGAAAGCCGATGTGGCGATGAGGAGGCAGAATAGTAGTTGCTTCATGAAAATTGGTGATATATGGTAAACATCTGACTTTTAGATGTTAAAACCAAATACGACCGGGATTACTACACGGGGAGCACGGAGGTGGCACAGAGAGAAATACTCTGAGGTGTTCAATAAGTGTTCAATCTAAGTGTTCAACGGACATTGAACCTGACATTGAACGGTATTGAACAGTTGAACAGTGTTCAATCGGTCGTTCAACGGCGATTGAACGCTCAAATTGAACAGTAAAATTGAACACCTGCATTTTTTG
>JAFDYP010000511.1 GCA_018267355.1 Bacteroidota bacterium | reverse complement strand
CCTGGAGTTTTCCCTCAGGTATTTTTGAGTCTAAAGCCATATCTTGATTAGTATTGAGTAGTGATTATTAAGTATTGAGACAATACACTTTTTATTTTCAAAATCACATCACGCCGATGGTGCGCAGATAGATCACGATCGGCATCAGGGCGAAGATGAACGGTATCACGATGGCAAAGGCGGTACCCGCCATGTGTATCGCATTATTGTACTTGGTATGATTGAGGCCCAGTGACTGGAAGGCACTCCAGAAACCATGCAGCAGGTGGTAGGCCAGCGCTACCTGCGCCAGTACATACAGGATCACTACCGGCAGGAAGCTGAATACCACTACCATCTCTGAGTAGAGGTCCAGCATCTGTACATTGAACTGCGGGTGCGGCACCTCAGGCAGACCGAGGAAGCGCGACTTGAGCCAGAAATGATAGAGGTGCATGATCAGGAAGATGAGCAGCAGCGTACCGAGTATGGCCATGCTGCGGCTGTACCATGAGCTATTAGCGTTTGGTTTATTGTAGGCATAACCCTGCGGGCGGGCAGCGCGATTTTGAAAGTACAGCATCAGGCCATCTATGATATGCAGCAGCAAGCCGGCAAAGAGCACCACCTCCATGATACGGATGATGATATTGGTACCCATAAAGTGGGCGTATTCATTGAATAGGGAGCCCGACCTGTCAAAAAATACCATCGCATTGATAAAGCAATGTACCAGCAGGAAGCTGATCAGGAAAAGTCCCGTCAGGCCCATGAGGTATTTTTTGCCTAGTGATGATTTGAAGAGGGCAGAAGATTTGTGCGTAGCAGCAGACATCTTGTGTTAGATTTTTGTTAATGCGGTGCCAAAATTAATGTACAGTCTGACAAATGAAAGGATTTTAAACCTTTATTGCGCGAACGGCCGCTTATTTAGAATGATTCAAATTAAGCAGGTATCAAAATCCGATCATTTTCGCTTCCTATAACAAGGCAAACGGGCAGTTTGTTTTCCGTGTTCCTGGCCCTTTATTCCGTTCCGCTTTCGCCAAAGGAATACTGCTACAAGCTTACCTGCTGAGGTATTCGGCTTATTTCTACCTTAGCCTCCTCAAAGCAAAAAAACATGTACACGATCAAAGATAAGCTGACGGAAGAATTGCAAAATATCGATGCGAACGGTCTCTACAAGCGCGAGCGCATCATCAGCACGCCACAAGACGCAGTGATCCGGCTGCAGGACGGCAAGGAGGTGATCAATTTCTGCGCAAACAACTACCTCGGCCTCTCCTCTCACCCGCGTGTGATAGAGGCAGCGAAGAAGGCCCTCGACACGCATGGCTTCGGCATGAGCTCGGTGCGGTTCATCTGCGGTACGCAGGATATACATAAAGAACTGGAGGCAAAGATCGCCGCCTTTCTCGGCACAGAGGATACGATCCTCTATGCTGCCTGCTTCGACGCCAATGGAGGTGTCTTTGAGCCACTGTTTGACGAAAATGACGCGATCATCTCTGATGCATTGAACCATGCCTCTATCATAGACGGCGTGCGCCTGTGCAAGGCCGTGCGCTACCGCTATGCCAATAATGACATGGCAGAGCTGGAGGAGTGCCTGAAAAAGTCGCAGGCGCAGAAGAACCGCATCATCGTGACAGATGGTGTCTTCTCTATGGATGGCTATGTAGCGCAGCTCGATAAGGTCTGCGACCTGGCAGATAAATACAACGCGATGGTGATGGTAGACGAAAGCCACGCCACAGGATTCATAGGCAAGACGGGCCGCGGCTCAGTAGAGCTGCGCAATGTGCTGGGCCGTGTAGACATCATCACAGGTACGCTGGGCAAGGCCCTCGGCGGCGCGATGGGCGGCTTTACCACTGGAAAAAAAGAGATCATAGACATGCTGCGGCAGCGTTCTCGGCCGTATCTTTTCTCCAACTCGCTGGCGCCATCTATAGCGGGTGCGGCCATAGAGGTGTTTGACATGCTGAGCGAGAGCACCGCACTCCGCGATCAACTGGAGTGGAATGTCAATTACTTTAAAACAGGCCTGAAGAAACTCGGCCTGGACTACAAGGATGGCGAGTCTGCCATCGTCCCTGTCATGCTGTACGATGCCAAGCTCTCCCAGGTCTTTGCAGATGAGATGCTGAAAGAAGGCATCTATGTGATAGGGTTCTTCTTCCCGGTAGTACCCAAAGAGCAGGCGCGCATCCGTGTGCAGCTATCTGCCGCGCACAAACAGGAGCACCTGGACAAGGCGATCGCGGCTTTTGAAAAGGTGGGTAAGAAACTAGGCGTGATCAAGTGAGGCCTCGGGAAGTGTAAATAAAAAAGTAGCACCCTGACCCGGCGCAGACTCTGCCCATATCCGGCCTCCGTGTTTATTGACAATATTCTTGACCAACGCCAGACCGAGGCCTGTTCCTTCAAAGTCTGAGCTATTATGCATACGCTGAAATAGCTGAAACATCTTTTCGGCGGCCTTCATGTCAAATCCGACACCGTTATCAGAAATATAGTACGCAGTACCCTCACCAGAATCGCACACTCCTATTTCCACACGCGGCTTCTCGCTCTTGTTAGAGTATTTGATGGCATTCGATACCAGATTGGCCCATACCTCTCTCAGGAGGCCAGCGTCACAGTTTGAGGTACCGAGGTCATGTAGCACTATCTCAGGCATAGGCTGCCCCGTGAGCGCCATCAGCTGCTCATCTACTTTCTCTTGCACTATATGCGTCAGATCGGCAGGCTCACGATTCAGAGCTGCATGCGAGGCACGCGAAAATGCCAACAGGTCTGTGATCAATTGCTTCATCCTCCCGGTTTGCTTCACTATGACATCCAGGAGGGTATGTGCGTCTGTAGGTAGCTCCTGCTGGTATTCTCTCTTCAGCAGGCCTACATATCCTGTCAGTACACGCAGCGGAGACTGCAGGTCATGTGCCGCCAGTGAGGAAAATGACTCCAGTGCCCTGTTTGACTCCTCCAGCTGCCCGGTCCTTTCTTTTACCTTCTCCTCCAGTGACCGGTTCAGCTCAAACAGTTCGTCCTGTATCCTTTTGCGCTCGGTTATATCACGCAGGTTTGACACTATTGCGTTGACCCCGGGGCTGTCCAGGTGGCTGATAGAGCTGGCCTCCATCCAGCGCCAGCTGCCGTCTTTGTGCCGCAGGCGTAACACCATAAACATAGCTTTGCCCGGATTTTCATTGCACCAGGTCAGGTGGCCGATATTAGCTGGTAGCTCATCAGGATGCATGAGTTCCATAGCTGAGGTGCCGAGTAGTTCCTCGGGCTGGTATCCGAGTACCTCCTTTACAGCCGGGCTCATATAAGTGATGGCCCCATCTCCCCCTGACATGGCTATGACATCTTGGTTTTTCTCTATCAGGTATTTGAATCGCTGCTCACTATGCACCAGCGCCTCTTCGACATTGATACGATCCGTGATGTCACGAAAATTAGTCACCATGGCTTGCACAGCAGGATCGTCAAACTGATGGCTCAGGACCAGCTCCATCCACCTGTATCTGCCATCCTTGTGCAGGAGGCGTATGTGTATAGACCCATGTAGCTGCTGCCGGTCCATGATGAGTTGGACCAGGTCACGTACCTTTGCCTTGTCATCAGGATGATAGAGATCCAGCGCAGTGGCTCCTATCATCTCCTCCGGCGTATATCCCAGTATATCCTTGACAGAGGGAGACAAGTATATGAATCTCCTCTCACTGTCCGATAATGCTATACCCTCTTTGTTATTTTCTATCAGGGCGCGAAATCGCTTTTCACTATGCTGCACCAGCTCATCAGCCAGCTTTTGCTCCGTCACATCACGAAAATTGGTGACCATAGCGCCCACCGCGGGATTGTCAAACTGATTAGTAACCGTGATCTCTACCCAGCGCGATGATCCATCCTTGTGGCGTGCAAGCATGACACGGGTAATGCTGCATCCCGGAGCGATCTTACTCTTGTCCAGTGGCTCATCAGGTGTGGCAGACGGCTGCCGGAATATCGCAGCAGTCTGCCCTATCAGCTCCGCAGGTTCATATCCCAGAACGGAGGTGATAGCGGGGCTCACATAGCGTATGATACCCTCACGGTCTGCCAGCGCTATCCCGTCTTTGCTTTTCTCTATCAGCGTACGGAACTTGCGCTCGCTGTCTTCCAGCGCCTGTTCTGCTAATTTTTTATCAGTGATATCGCGATTGACACCATCCACACGGGTTATATCACCCCTTTCATTCAGCGTAGGGCTCACACGCGCCTCTATCCAGCGTACACTACCATCTTTGTGCCTGATACGGTACTGTACAGTGCTGACCTTGCCCGTCAGTAGCATATCATTCAGCTCGTCTATCATGTGCTTATCCTCGGGCAGGATCAGCTCATACCACAGAAAGCCAGCCTGGATAAATTCCTCCGAACTATATCCGTAGACTTTGTTGCATGCCTCTGACCATTGGACGATCTGGTAGGGATTGCGCCGGGCACTATAGATCACCTCATCTATATTATTGAAGACATTAGTAAGCTCTGTATTCGCTTTTTCTAACTTTTGCCTGGCCTCAACTTGCTCTGTGATATCCCTGTAGTTG
>JAFDYP010000510.1 GCA_018267355.1 Bacteroidota bacterium | reverse complement strand
TTAACCTCACCCCCTTTGACAACGTGGAGGTAGTCATCCTGGGTCAGGATCCCTATCATGGGCCGGGCCAGGCACATGGGCTGAGTTTCTCCGTACCGCATGGTATCAAGCCGCCTCCATCACTCGTCAATATCTACAAGGAGCTCAAAGCTGACCTGGGCATAGATGCCCCGCCTCATGGCAATCTGGAGGCCTGGGCGAGGCAGGGCGTCATGCTACTTAATGCTTTTCTGACGGTGAATGCACATGAAGCAGCATCCCATCAGAAAGCCGGTTGGGAAACCTTCACAGACGCAGTGATCAAGACCATCTCTGACAGGAAGGATAATGTAGTGTTTATACTCTGGGGGCGCTTTGCGCAGCAGAAAGAAGTGCTGATAGACAAGAGCCGCCACCTGGTGATCAAATCTGCGCACCCCTCTCCTTTTTCTGCTGATGCAGGCTTCTTTGGTAGCAGGCCCTTCTCCAGGGCCAATGCCTATCTGCGCGAGCATGGCAGGAAGGAGATAGACTGGAGACTATAGCATACAGGCTTTAAATCAGCGCACGAATCATTATATTCACCTCTCGATTTCCTTATATTTTGACATTCACAGCAATCATATAATTCCTTTGTATAAATGGAACTAGCAAAGACATACGACCCAAAAGCCATAGAAGACAAGTGGTACAAATACTGGCTGAAGCATGACTTCTTTCATTCAGAGCCGGATGAGCGTGAGCCATATACCGTGGTGATCCCGCCGCCAAATGTGACAGGCGTACTGCACATGGGCCACATGCTCAATAATACAATACAGGACATCCTGGTGCGCAAGGCGCGCATGGAGGGCAAGAATGCCTGTTGGGTACCCGGTACTGACCATGCCTCTATTGCTACGGAAGCTAAGGTCGTAGCCATGCTCAAGGAGCAAGGTATAGACAAGAAGAGCCTTACCCGTGAGAAGTTTCTGGAGTATGCGTGGGAGTGGAAAGAGAAATACGGCGGCATCATCCTGAAGCAGCTGGAGAAACTCGGTGCCTCATGCGACTGGCAGCGTACACGCTTCACCATGGAGGATGACCTGAGCGAAGCGGTCATAGATGTATTCATAGACCTGTATAAAAAGGGCCGGATCTACCGCGGCGTACGGATGGTAAACTGGGATCCTCAGGGCCTCACTGCCATCAGTGATGAGGAAGTGATCTACAAGGAGGTAAACTCCAAGCTCTACTATGTGAAATACAAAGTGGAGGGAACAGAAGACGAGTGGATAACGATAGCCACTACGCGCCCGGAGACGATCCTCGGTGATACTGCGGTGTGTGTACATCCTGACGACGAGCGCTACAAGCACCTGCGCGGCAAACGAGTGATCATTCCGATGGTCAACAGGTCTGTGCCGGTGATCTTTGACGACTATATCGATATCGAGTTTGGTACCGGTGCGCTGAAGGTGACGCCGGCTCATGATATCAATGACTACAACCTCGGCATCAAGCATAATCTGGAAGTGATAGACACGCTCACTCCGGAGGGTAAGCTGAGTGCTGCAGCGGGATTCTACATTGGCGAGGACCGCTTTGCTGTACGCAAGAAGATAGCTGAAGACCTGACAGCAATGGGGCAGGTAGTGAAAGTAGAAGAGATCAAGAACAAGGTAGGTACCTCTGAGCGTACAGGCGCTGTGATAGAGCCCAAGCTCTCTATGCAGTGGTTCCTCAAGATGGACAAGGTATCAAAACCTGCTCTGGAGAATGTGCTCAATGGCAATATCAAACTGATACCGGACAAGTTTATCAATACCTACAAGCACTGGATGGAGAATGTACACGACTGGTGTATCTCCCGCCAGCTCTGGTGGGGCCAGCGCATACCGGCATGGTATGATGCGAAGGGCACAACTGTAGTCTGCAAAACCCGTGAAGAAGCTGTAAAGCTGCTCGGTACAGATCAGGTGTCGCAGGATGAGGATGTACTGGATACCTGGTTCTCCTCGTGGCTGTGGCCCATCTCCGTGTTTGATGGTTTTAAAAATCCTGATGGCAAGGATATCAACTACTACTACCCTACTAATGATCTGGTGACCGCACCGGAGATACTCTTCTTCTGGGTGGCGCGTATGATCATAGCTGGCTATGAGTATCGTGGCGAGAAGCCATTCTCCAATGTGTACCTGACAGGTATCGTACGTGACAAACTCGGCCGCAAGATGAGTAAGTCCCTGGGCAACTCTCCTGACCCTCTCGATCTGATAGAGAAGTACGGTGCAGATGGCGTGCGCTATGGCATGCTCATCTCCTCTCCCGCCGGCAATGACTTGCTCTACGATGATAGCTACTGTGTACAAGGTAGCAGCTTCAATAATAAGATATGGAATGCTTTCCGCCTCGTAAAGGGTTGGGAGGTGACAGATGGTGCCAATACGGAGAATCAGATTGCTATAGACTGGTTTGAGGCGAAGTGCAATAAGGTGATGGAGCAGCTGGAGGACCACTACAGCAAGTTCCGCATCAGTGATGCACTTATGACCATCTACAAGCTGGTATGGGATGACTTCTGCTCCTGGTACCTGGAGATGATCAAACCTGACTATGTAGATGGCAAGTCACAGCCGATAGACCGGGCCACGTATGACGCCACCATCCGCTTCTTCGAGCGACTGATGAAGCTACTGCATCCTGTCATGCCATTCATCACAGAAGAGATATACCAGCTGCTCGGTGAGCGCACTGAGCGCGATAGCATCTGCGTATCTGCCTACCCTAAAGCAGCGACACCGGACGAGAAACTATTGGCCGAGGCTGACCTCGCTATAGAGATCATCACGGGCATCCGCGATATCCGCGCTAAAGCACAGAAGAAGAACCATGAGACAGTAAGTGTACTCTGGTCTGGCAAGGGCGCTGTATCCTTTGACCGATTTGCTGGGAAAATAGCGAAGCTCTGCAAGGTAGAGAGCTGGGCTGAGACATCAGAGGATGTAAAGCAGGCCCGTCCGCTCGTACTGAAAGAATACAAGCTATTTGTACAGACCGGTGAAGTAGCCGATCCCGCTGCAGAGC
>JAFDYP010000050.1 GCA_018267355.1 Bacteroidota bacterium | reverse complement strand
TTTATATTAATTTGATTTAAAACTAATTACAAAAACACCTTCTACTCTCTTCAGTCGAAAAACATGACGCTCCAAAGCGGCTATTAGTCTCCTACATAGACCACCTTCTCCCCTCTTTCCACCAGCTCTCCTACCCTCCAGACCGCCTGCCCCGCACCCTCTGCCACTAGTCGAAAAACTTGCTCCGCCTCAGGCGCTACGGCTATCAGCAGCCCGCCACTGGTCTGCGGGTCGCAGAGGGTCAGCAGGCGCTCGCCGTCTACACCGGCCACCTTGGCCTCATAGCTCTTCCAGTTGCGCATGGTGTTGTCGGCATAGACATAGGCTGCGGTCAGCTCGGTCACACCATCCAGCAGCGGCACCTGGCTATAGTCTATCTGCGCCGATACGCCGCTCCCCTCACACACCTCTATCAGGTGCCCCAGCAGGCCAAAGCCCGTCACGTCCGTCATGGCATGTACATAGTCATGCTGAGCCACCACCGCGCCAAAGCTATTGAGCGTAGCCATCTGCTCTATGGCAGGGCGTATCTCATCTGCTGTCCTCAGGCCCCGCTTCAGCGCCGTAGCCATCATACCCACGCCTATCGGCTTGGTCAGGTAGAGAGCATCACCGGCCTGTGCGGTTGAGTTACGCTTGAGGTCCTTGATTGCTACCATGCCATTCACAGAGAGACCGAAGAAGGGCTCCGGCGCGTCTATAGTATGGCCACCGGCCAACGTAATGCCAGCCTTGGCGCAGATATCCTTTGCTCCTCTGATGATCTCTCTGGCTATGTCTGCGGGCAGCTTCTCTACAGGCAGGCCCATCACGGCTATGGCCATGAGTGGTCGGCCACCCATGGCATACACATCACTGATGGCATTGGCTGCAGCTATGCGGCCATAGTCATAGGCATCATCCACTATGGGGGTGAAGAAGTCCGTCGTACTGATCAGCGCTGTGCCATTGCCCAGGTCATAGACGGCAGCATCATCGCTGGTGTCATTGCCCACCAGCAGCAGTCGGTCTATCGTGTGGCCTGTCTTGCTGCCACTCAGTATCTCTGCCAGCACCGCCGGCGCTACCTTGCAGCCGCAGCCAGAGCCCTTGCTGTATTGTGTCAGCCGGGTCGCCTCCGGCTTCTTACCTTCTAGTGTGAACATGCCTCTCTTACTTATATGTCATTAATGTATCTGCCAGTCCTTCCATGCCGCTGTCACTGCTACCCACTCTCACGAGCTGCCCTGCTGTGTAGCCTGATAGTCCCTTATCATATGCCCGATCATAGTAGCGCAGGGTGAGCCTTACCACTTCATCCAGCTTGCCCTCGCCTAGTGCAGCGAGCGCAGCCTTCATGGCCTCATTGCCCAGGCGGCGCTCTATGGCGCGGATGGCTGTCTCCAGCTCCTCCTTCGGGAAGGTCCCATAGTCCCTGACCAACCGCTCTATGCGCTGGTCCATAGGAGACTCTATAGCATACACCTGCGCGACTCTCATCTGCCGCCATAGTACATCAGGTATCACACAGCGGCCTACGTTCTTGCTCTCGTCCTCTATCCAGATGGGCTTTGTGGTGTCGAGGCCTGATAGCTGCAGGTGGATCAGGTTCTCAAAGTGCTCCGTCCTCGGCTGCACGGCCTGCCCTATGCCACCAAAGGCTGAGCCCCTATGGCAGGCCAGCCCCTCCAGGTCTATGACCTGTTCTCCTCTTTGCGCCAGCACATGCAGCAACTCAGTCTTGCCACTACCGGTACGGCCGCCTATGATCCGCAGCGGCAGCGGCTTAGCCAAAGCATCCAGCACATGATGGCGGTAGGCCTTGTAGCCACCCTTGAGCACCGTGACCTCATAGCCCACCAGGTCATACAGCCAGGCCATGCTACCACTGCGCATGCCACCGCGCCAGCAGTGGATGTATATCTTGTTATCCTTCACCAGTGGCTTCACAAAGCGTACAAAGTCTGCCATCTTCTTGCCCACTATCTCCAGCCCCAGCTCTATGGCCTCGGCCCTGCCCCGCTGCACATAGGCAGTACCTACTACGGCCCGCTCTGCATCATCGAATAGTGGCAGGCTCGTAGCATGAGGGATATGCCCCACGCCATACTCGCCGGGAGACCGTACATCCAGCGTCAGGTGCTGTCGGGACTCGCGCATGAAATCGTCTATGTCTATACTGCGTACCAGTGCTATGCTTTGGCTGCTAATGTAACTGTTGTTTGGCAGGCTAGATAGCCCGTTGGCAGAAACAAAAAATGGGCACTGATTGCCGTCATTTGCCGAAGGCGTCATTTATAGTAATTTCATACTATGTCACTCATCACGCTGTCTATCCCTATCTTCTTCCTGCTCATAGGGCTGGAGCTGCTCGTCACACGCATACAGGGCGTCAGGTACTATCGCTTCAATGATGCGATCACCAACCTCAGCTGTGGTATCGGCTCTCAGATCACAGGCATCTTCATGCGCTTCCTGACCATCGGTGTCTATATCTGGATCTATGACCACACACCTCTGAAAGGCATCATACCCAATGACCCTAAGCAGGCAGGCATCTACCTCGCAGTGATGGTGGTACTCTTCCTCGGTGTCGACTTCTTTTACTATTGGTTTCACCGGCTGGCGCATGAGATATCAGTGATGTGGGGCAGCCACGTAGTACATCACCAAAGTGAGGAGTATAACCTGACCGTGGCACTACGCCAGGCCTGGGTGCAGGGCGCTTTCTCCTGGGTGTTCTATCTGCCACTCGCGGCTGTAGGCTTCGATCCTACTATGTTTATCACCATTGCTTCTATACAGACACTCTATCAGTTCTGGATACATACCAAGGTGATAGGCCGCCTGCCGCGCTGGTTTGAGTACGTATTCAACTCTCCCTCTCACCACCGCGTACACCACGGCGTCAACCCTAAGTATATAGACAAGAACCATGCTGGCACGCTGATCATCTGGGATAGGATGTTTGGCACCTTTCAGGAAGAAGAAGAAGAGGTGGTCTATGGCATCACTACCCAGCCCAAAAGCTGGAACCCCGTACTCCTCAATGTAGCCTACTGGTATGACCTGGCCAAAGAAGCGGGCAAAGCCGGGAGCGTAAGAGACGGCCTGCGGATGTTCTATCTCGCGCCGGGCTGGAAACCGCAAGACATGGGTGGCATGCTGGAGTATAAGGAGGTCAGTGCCGCTTCCTTTCAGAAATACGACGCGGCTACCTCTCCGCAGATGACTGCCTATATCTTCTTCCAGTTTGTACTGCTGCTGATAGGCGCATCGGTATTCCTCTTTTCTATCAAAGGCATGGACACTATCTACCTCGCCGCCACCTCAGTGCTGATCATCTTCTCGGTGCTGAATATCGGTGGCCTCTTTGAGAACCGCCGCTGGGCGGTCTGGGCTGAGGTGCTGCGTGCAGTGGTACTCTCCGGCGTCGTCTGGTTCTTTGTATCAAAATATCTTGGCAATACCTATGCAATCATAGCAGCAGCCGTATATTTGCTGGTGGTCCTGACCTGGCTTTGGACCAATGCAAGAAAATTAAATTTGAATTGATCATGATATTAAACATCTTCAAAACGGTGCCACCGGAGACAGACCCTGTGCTGTATGCCATACCGTTTTTCCTCATAGCCATAGGGACAGAGCTTTATATCAACTATAAAGAACAGCGCGACCTCTACTCTGACAGCAAGGAGGCTTTCTCCTCTATCGGCATGGGGCTCGGCTCCCTCGTGATCAATGTAATAATGAAGGGCCTTGCCTACGGTGTGTACACTCTGGTGCATGACAACTTTGCGATCTTCCCGCAGCTGGCACCAGCTAACATGGCTGAGTTCCTCAACATACAATGGCACATCTCTCACTGGTGGGTGTGGGTGCTGCTGCTCTTTGCTGATGACTTTACCTTCTACTGGCATCATCGCCTCAGCCATGAGGTACGCGTACTCTGGGCCGCTCATGTCAATCACCACTCCTCTCAGTCATACAATCTCGCTACTGCGCTCCGCCAGAGCTGGGCAGAGCAGCTGTATAAGTATATCTGGTGGCTCTGGATGCCGCTGCTGGGCTTTGATCCGCTCATGATGCTGATGATGATGTCCATCTCTCTGATCTATCAGTACTGGCCGCACACAGAGACCATAGGCAAGCTACCGCGCTGGTACGAGTTCATCTTCAATACACCTTCACACCACCGCGTACACCATGCGTCTAACATCCGCTACCTGGACCGCAATCACGGCGGTATCCTGATCATCTGGGACAGGCTTTTTGGTACTTTCGCAGAGGAGCGCGATACAGAGAAGCCGGTTTACGGCATCACAAGCAACATTCATACATATAATCTGTTTAAGATAGCGGGTCATGAGTTTGCCTCGCTGGGCCGGGACATCAGTCGCGCCCCAGACTTTGCTACCAAGATCAAGTATATCTTTATGCCGCCGGGCTGGAGCCATGATGGCCCTGACCAGCGCGCCAAGACACTACGCAATAACCTCGCTGCAAGCGAAAAACAAAAATCTTAAACCACTCTCACTACATGAGGTCCTTTATAGTCCTTTCCCTTATCGCTCTTTCATCCCTGATCCTGCCTTCGTGCAAGTATTCCTATAAAGATGAATTGATCAATGTAAACAATGCCTTTACGGTATCTGTACCTGACTACCTCTCCAAATGTGATGACCTGAAGCCCGGCGCAGAGTTTCAATACTGCAACCGTTTCCGGAATACTTATGCGGTAGCCTTCTCCGGCCCTAAGGACAAGGCGTTTCCTGCATTCTATGAGGAGCAGATCGGCATCCTCAAAAAGGTATTGGATAAACCGATGGTCAATGACTCAACAGCTATCGAGCTGCCGGGTGCAAAAGGCGTACATACAGAGCTGGCCGGCAAGATGCAGGGCGAGATGATCTACTATAGTGTGCTGACACTGGAGGCAAAGGATAAATTCTATCAGTTCTGCATATGGACGCGTGGCGAAGACCGCAAGCTTCGCTATGGCAAAGACATAGATAAAATGCTGATGTCTTTCAAGCTCATCAATCCATAATGGCATTGCTGTCTCTTTTTGTCATGGCATTGTCATAATACTCTCTCAGACTCTTAAAAATGATCGTACTCATTGCTAGTGCGCAGATCGTGATATAGGTTTGCCCCCGTGATCATTAGTTAAATAAAAAACACATTTGATGAAAAAGATATTTATCCTTCTTGCTGCTTCTATCATGACCCTCGGCGCATCTGCACAACAGGTGCCGAACGGCGGCTTTGAAAACTGGAACGACTCTATCAATCCTATAGGCTGGAATACACTGGCAAACCTATTTGGGGCACAGTACAGCTATTTCGCTGTCAAAGACACGAGTGCTCAGGCACATGTGGCCGGCTCTGTCACGCTGAAGATGACCACATCTGCTGTAAATGGTCAGGGGACACTACGCTCCTATGTGGGCCTGGGTACGATAGGTGGTGCCGGCACTCCGACTTTCACAGGTGCCGCTTATACCAAAAGGCCTGATACGCTGTACATGGCATACGCTTACTTCTCTGGCAATGGGCCTACAGGAGCAGATACCGGCCAGGTGCTGATCAACCTGACACAAGCCGGAACTTCACTTTTCGGTGGTACGCAGACTTTCCTTCTGCCACCGTCTAACGGCGGTTTTCTTGCCTTCCCGCTCACGGGACTCTATACGCTGCCTGGTGCACCAGATACACTTTCTATCGTCTTCAAGTCAGGCAAAAGCGCCTCGGGAACTGAACTCGGCTCGACACTCTACCTGGATGAGGTGCACTTTGATGCATCTGTAGACGCGGCTACCGGTATCAATGATGTAAACCCATCAGCAATGGTGAGCACCTACCCAAATCCTGCTAACAACACGATCAATGTAGCAGTACATAATGAGGAAATAGGCAGCATGGTACAACTGACCGACCTCGGAGGTCGCACAGTGTACACCGGTATGCTATCCGGCGCTACCACGGCTATCAATGTCAGCACTCTGCCTGCCGGCATCTATGCTATCAATATCCGCAGCAATGACCACCTGACCATCTACAAAGGCAAGATCTCTGTAGCACACTAATCAAGGCCAAACCCTATAAAAGACTAAGCCCTATCTCACGATAGGGCTTAGTCTTTTATGTCATATCAGCTTCTAATATCCCAGTATCTTCAGCATACTATCTGCAGTCTGCTCTTCT
The DNA here is from genome assembly GCA_018267355.1 of Bacteroidota bacterium. Classification (GTDB taxonomy): domain Bacteria; phylum Bacteroidota; class Bacteroidia; order Chitinophagales; family LD1; genus UBA1941. The sequence continues at coordinate 1,236 of JAFDYP010000050.1, read as the reverse complement.
GAGAAGAGCCTGTAGCTCAGTTTGCCCTTATTCTCATCTATGAGCAGGTGCGGAGGTGATGGCAGCAGGCAGTGCTTGATACCACCGTAGCCACTGAGCGTATCCTGATAGGCACCGGTGTGGAAGAAGCCGATGTACAGCTTCTCATTATCCTTGATATTGGGCAGGTACACCTGATTGATATGCGCGTCAGAGTTGTAATAGTCGCCTACATCACAGGTGATGCCGCCGAGGTTTACCTGTTTGTACTCCGCGTTCCAGTTATTGATAGGCAGCATGATGAAGCGCTGCGCCAGGCCCCAGATGTCAGGGAGGTTATTCATGAGTGAGCCGTCCAGCATATACCAGGTCTCACGGTCATTCTGCTGCTTCTGGCCCAGTACGGAGAATATCACCGCGCCACTCTCACCCACCGTATAGCTGCCAAACTCCGTATAAATATCCGGCTCATCTACACCCTCATCTACACACTCGGTCTTGATCTGGCTCACGATCTCATTGATCATATACTCATAGTCAAAATCAAACGCCAGCGACTGCTTGATAGGCATGCCGCCACCCAGATTGATCGTAGTGAGGTCCGGGCATATCTTTTTGAGGTCGGTATAGATACGCAGTGCCTTGTGAAACTCCGTCCAGTAATAGTTGACATCCTTGATGCCTGTATCTATGAAGAAGTGGAGCATCTTCAGCTTGTACTTAGGATTGTCATGTATCTTCTGCTGGTAGAATGGGATGATATCGTTCACCCGGATGCCGAGACGTGAGGTGTAGAACTCATACTTAGGTTCCTCCTCTGCTGCTATGCGCATACCGAGTTGCAGCGGCTCGCCATCCAGCGCCTTATACTTATCCAGCTCGTCCAGATTGTCGAGTACGGTGATGATGTTCTTATAACCATCCTTGATAGCGTCTATGATATTATCCTGGTAGCGCTGCGGCTTGAAGCCATTGCAGATGATGGTGATATCCTTGGTGATCTTGCCCTTTTCCTCCAGGCTCTTGATGATGTTGAAGTCAAAAGCTGATGATGTCTCGATATTGACCTTGCTCTTCAGTGCCTCCTCCAGCACAAAGGAGAAGTGAGAGCTCTTGGTACAGTAGCAGTAGTGGTAGTTGCCCTTGTAGTCCAGATTGGCTATAGATGAGTTGAAGAGCCTGCGGGCACGCTGTATCTGCTGGCTGATCTTGGGCAGATAGGTGATACGTAGCGGCGTACCATACTCCTTGATGATA
>JAFDYP010000509.1 GCA_018267355.1 Bacteroidota bacterium | reverse complement strand
GTCCGCTCGCTGATGGGACTAGGCCTGATAGATGAGTATTGGATATTTATGGCGCCGATAGTGCTGGGGCAGGGCTTACCATTCTTTTCGCTAGAGACAAAGCGTGCCGATCTGCATACCGTCTCCAGTCAGAAACTATCTACAGGCATGGTGGTGCTGCATCTGGAGCCTAAGGCCTAGATCAGGGTGTCCGCGTCAGTTGCTCTGCTATCAGCCTCCACTGGCCATCCTCCCTGCGTATCACAGCGGTACCTCTACCGGCACCGGAGGCCTCTTGCCCGTTTATCAGCCCGCGCCAGTGATAGGCGAAAGCATATACCGCTACGTCTTCACTTGTTTCTATCCAATGTATATCAGTGATGTGATAGTCCTCATTTTTGATGAGAGAGAAATTGCGCTCATAGGCCATACTGATAGCATCTGCGCCGATATGGACAGCACCGGTAGAGAAGGTGACCACCGCATCGGGATGTATGAGCGGCGCCACCTGCTGCCAGTCCTGACTAGCAAGTGCTACGCTATAGGCTGTGATGAAATCTGATGCTGTCATGAATGAGATCAAATATACCTTTCTACATGACATAAAAAATCCCGGCCATTGTGGTGACCGGGATGTACATCGGGTATGTCGTTTTAGCTTATTGCTTTACCACTTTAGAGATGGCAGTGTGGTCGCCGGCCTGCACCTTTACGAGGTAGATACCGGCAGAGAGATCACCTATGGTGAAGGTGCGCGTTTGAGTACCTGTATTCATAGCCTCGTCAGTGAGTAGCGTGCTCACGGTCTGTCCGTTCAGAGAGAGCAGCTCGATGCTCACCTTCGCATCGCGGCGCAGGTCAAATGCCGTGATGATCGTATTGCTGATCAGGGTAGGGTATACATTTACAGAACCCAGGTCCGCAGCTATCTCAGAGATGGCATTGGTGCCAGCCTCATTGATGGTCTCGCTGGTATTATTCCACAGATCTGCGCTGCTTGCATTACCATCGCCATCAGCAGCATTGATCACTGCAAATAATTTTACGGCTCCTGTACCAGCTGCCGGAGCGGTCCAGCCGATAGACTCTACATAGGTGGTACCTGCAGTGCCAGTACCGGAAGTCCTAGGGAGCTGTACCTGGTGTTCTATCACATTAGTCGCGGCTGTGAGCTCTATAGAGTTTTGTATTCCATTCGGCAACGAGGATGACCATGTGCCTGCCTGATGGGCCGAAGAAGTACCAGCTCCAGCCACCTTCACAGATGATAGGCCAAAACCGAAAACGGGAAGGCTACTAGAAGTTGTATTAGTAGCCGTCATCTTGACTGTATAGGAGCCACCCGGACGATAGGATGACACGGCAACACCTGCGGAGTCCAGTTCTACAGATATGGTAAGACCGGTAGTAGCGTTAGAACTATGACAGCCACCGCCACCACAGCCTACCGTGGAGCTGATAGCACCAGTGCGGCAATCGCCACCGGAGCCATTGGTATAACCCGCCTGATAACTGGATAATAAAAGTGAGAATGCTCCGAGAAAAACTGACAAAGAAATGTACTTAAGTTTCATGCGCGAGAGGTTTGTGTTTTGGTTTGTGATATGAGTGCGGAAAGTAATAACAAATGATTTGTCATACAAATGTAAAAATCTTATCACCTTATTAAATTGTAGATTCGGTGTGGATTATTGCATATCTGCTACTATTCAGCTACGGAAACAGAACGGTTACTATATATTTGCCCGCGTATGATGAGAAGAGACCCCTTTCAGGCTATAGCAGATCCCAACCGCCGCGCCATCCTGGCCCTCATAGCCCGTGAATCCATGAATCTGAACACCGTAGCGAGCCACTTCAGCGTGAGCCGCCCGGCTATATCAAAGCATATCAAAATACTGCGCCAATGTGGCCTGGTAGAGATTCGCCAGAAGGGACGTGAGCGCTACTGTGAGGCCCGCCTGGAGCGCCTGAGCGAGGTAGTAGCCTGGCTGGAGGACTACCGCAGCCAGTGGAGCACCGAGATAGAGACCGCGCCTATCCGTCTATCTACTCCGCACAAGGAAACCGCAATGCGGGAAGTGTCGGTCGGGGAGGTTATGGTGCCGGTACCTGCCGATATCCCCGCTGAAACGATCATAGCGGCAGAGGCAAATGACCAGCCCGAGGTAGTAGAGGTGGTGGAGCTGTCTGTAGTAGACAGCATCGAACCCACTGTAGAGATACATACCCCTCAGTCGGACGTATCCATAGTGACGCAAACTGCTGCGGCCTCAGTGCCCTGGGAGGATGGCTACGTAGCAGAGCAGGAAACTATGATAGAAGAAGTAGTCCTGGACCTTTCTGCCGAAGCGGTGACGGAGCAAAGCAGAACGGAACCTACCGTAGATACGGAAAGAGAGCCTGTAGCAGAAAAGCCGGATATATCTATCGAACCCGTAAAAGTGCAAACTGTCATACCACCACCTGCCCGCAAGCCAACGCGCAAGAAGAAGGAGGTTCCTCCTGCAGACTCCGGTCAGGGCAGTCTGTTTTGACAGTACTGTTTCTTTAGAGGTTCCTAGTGCTAGTGCTTGGGATGGGGATTCTTTTTCCTGCGGATACCTCCCCACTCACCCTCATAGAAGAGTATAAAGCAAAAGATAGCAATGATACCGAGCGGGATGATAAAATCCCAGACCATGGGCAGGTGCACGATGGTCCTGAAAATATTGAGTAGCATGACTTTCTGATTTAATGGTTAGAAAATTACGCCTTGATCAGAATGACAGGTTCACAGTGTATGGTACAAATGGGAGGCCAAAGTTTGTTTTGGGGATTTTGGCAAATGGCTATATTCGCGGTCAATATGAAAACACGTAATGCTATTTTATCTCTGCTACTCTTATTTTGTAGCTGCAAGAAGGACAATACTCCACTGTCTGTCATATACGCAAACCACTATCAGGGAACTAGCCCATACAAAGTAAAGCGGATTCTGACACAAACAGGTCAGCATGTTGACTCGATCATATATCATTATGACCAGCTGGGTAGGGTGATCTATGAGGAGAATAAGAACAGAGGCCCTGAAGCCTGGGACTATTCCAATAATACTTTCCAAATCTTAAGCGAATTACAGGAAACTCTCAACGGTACTTTAAATACTGACGGACTGATCGCGACATTTCATAGTGTACAGAGTACTACATCATCTGACTGCAAATATGATTATGACTCCGTACGCCATCTCAAAACCATGACCAATAAATTTACACGATCGTCCTCTATAGAATATGATACGATCCACATGACGTGGATCAATGGCAACCTGACGAAGCTTGAACACACCAATTACTCTGCCCTTGATTTGTATTACACCTACACGTCATTCCCAGAAAATCGTGATTTCGTCATAGGCAATCCTTTCCTGACTTACAATGAACTTGACAATGCTTCTGGCATCATTGGCGGTACTAACTCACAAAATCTCATCGCTACTCAAACTGATAAAAATGGGAACACGATCTATAGTTATTCCTACATCTTCGATAGCATAGGCCGGGTGGCAAAGCAGATCGTCTCTTATGACCAGGTAGGAGAGATAGACACAATGACTTTTACCTACTACTAGTCATCCAGCAGATCCGGCCTTCGCGTCTTGGTACGCTCTAGTGCCTGATCGTGCCGCCAGTCAGCTATTTTCTTTTCGTGACCAGAGAGCAGTATATCAGGTACTTTCATTCCACGGAAATCCTCAGGACGCGTATAGACTGGGGGAGAGAGTAATCCATCCTGAAAGGAGTCTGTGAGGGCAGAGGTCTCATCATTTAGCACACCGGGTATCAGGCGGCCGATGGCATCTACCAAGACCGCAGCACCTAGCTCTCCACCACTGAGTACGTAGTCGCCTATGGATATCTCCTTAGTGATATAGAGCTGACGCAGGCGCTCATCTATTCCCTTGTAGTGGCCGCAGAGGATGATGAGGTTGCCGCGTAGTGAGAGGCTATTGGCCATGCGCTGGTTCAGTGTTTCACCGTCAGGCGTCATGTAGATGATCTCGTCATAGTCGCGCTGAGATTTGAGTTCGTCTATGCAGGCGGCTATGGGCTCGCACATCATCACGAGGCCGGCACCGCCACCAAACTGGTAGTCGTCTACTTTCTTGTAGGTGCCGAGGCCATATTCGCGCAGGCTCACTACATTGACCTCCAGCAGTCCCTTGGTCTGTGCTCGCTTTAGTATAGAGTGGGAGAGAGGGCTGGTGAGCAGGTCAGGTATGATGGAGATGATGTCTATGCGCATGGCGCAAAGGAATAAAGAAAATGTCAGGAAGGAATGACTTTCATTATAAAGTTTGCTGTGACCGATAGCGTTGATTCAGTTGCCTCCTTATGCGGTGTATGACCTATGCCCGCTTGTATGTATTCCTCCGCATGACCGCTCACCTGTGAGACAGTCCGGCGCACCTGATCCAGTGAGCCATATTCATCTGCATCGCCTTGTATAAAGAGGAGAGGAGCGATGATAGCTGGCAGGAGCGATTCGATATTCCAGCTACTATAGTCGTTGCGGGTCCAGGTCTCCGTCCAGGCTTTGAAGAGGGTGTCTACTTTGTCGCCATGATACTTTGCCAGCCGCTGGGCGAGGTTTGTGGTTTTATATGTTTCCATAGCTGCACGGATGCCTACCAGCGTAACATCCTCTACGAAGATATGCGCCGCCTCACAGATCACAGCCCTGATGCGCTCGGGATATTTGCTGGCAGTGATCAGTGCGATGGTACCACCATCACTGTGTCCGAAAAGTATCGCATTATCTATCCCTTGATCGATAAGCAGGTCATTGAGCTTGTCAGCTTCCAGCTCCATGTAGTTGACGGGTCGCTCATATGTAGGCATAGGCGCAGACTGTCCGTAGCCGAGGCGGTCATAGATCAGCAGATTGCACTGCGTCGCATCAGCCAGCTTTTGAGGAAAGTCACGCCATAGCACTACACATCCCAGCGAGTCGTGGAGAAACACGATCGTAGGCCGGCCAGGGTAGCTATCTTGCCGGGCTATATAGATGCCATGTGCGGAGAGGGTAGAGGTGGAGCTCATGTAGGGCAATAAAAAAGAGGCACAATGATACATCATGCCTCTCTGATATGCTAATGCAAAATAGCTTATGCCATCTTGCGAAACAGGCCCATGAATTTCATCATTTCGCCCAGGTTGCTGATCTTGATCTTGCCCATCATAAATGCCATCTGTGGGTTGGTCTTGCCGGTCTCGATATCGGCATAGTC
>JAFDYP010000508.1 GCA_018267355.1 Bacteroidota bacterium | reverse complement strand
ATGCTATAAGGAACGTCATTGCTACCGAATTTTCTTCCATACGTCTTGCTCCACAGCAACGTTCCTGCCGTGTCATAGGCAGCCGTCACAATATCCGTATCCAAACCGTTGTAGGTGGTGCCAGTCACGTATACATCACCCAGTAGGTCCGCAGTCATGCAGATTCCGTTTGAAGCGCGAGTTGGGTCTGAAGCCAGGAGCCTCCGCTCCCAAGCCAGTGAGCCGTCAGGGTTGTATTTGAGCGTGACAATGTCGGTTCCCCCATTTGCATTTGGTGAACTCCCAGTCACGAAGATGTGCCCGTTAGTAAAAGGTTCGTCCTTTCCCATGAAAGATGCCGAGTTGGTTTTTGTTGAATCTCCCCAGGTTACCGTCCATAGCTCGTTAAAGAGAGAATCGTATTTAACGAGCTTTATGACGCTCGTGAGGCCCGTAACCGTGGAAGTTCCGGCAACGTAACTGTTTTTGGTGGTATCTGAGACTATTCCTACCGGATGGCTTATCGCACCTGTCCCGTTTGCCGAATAGCTTCCTGCCTTGAGGTGCCCGTTGCTTGGGTCTACTGAAATGGTCACGAAATGGGAGTGCCCGCCGTTGTCAAAGCTGAACCCCGTTACGCTGAAATAAGTACCCGTCATGTCCTCCACAACGTTCATGGCAACCGGGATCGTATAGTAGCCGGTGGAATCGTAGTCGCTCTGCCAAATTGGAGTGCCGCTTGAATTCAGCTTAAGGAGGGATATCTTGTATGAGGTAGGGGTCGAGACTGCCGCGCCCATGTAGATGTTGCCCGAATCGTCGGCGGCGACACCGAAGGGCATCTGGTTGACAGCGCTGTCGATTTGCACGGCAGTAGTAAAGATGGTATCGAATGACGCGATGTCTATGACCGCGAGATTGCACTGATAGCTTCGGCTGAAGATACTGTCGGTGGTGAAGCCCGTGACATAGAGCTTGCCGTTCTTGCTGTAGAGGTTGGTGCCGAAGTCCCGCCCGTGCTGGAAGTAGAGGTCCATGCCTCCGATCAGGCCGCTGTCGAGGCTGAACTTGGCCACATGCATGGACTCGTAGTCTGAACCAGATAGCGAACTGTAGTTGTTGTCGAGCACGGCTACGCAGTTGCCGCCGACGGGGATTGCCTTGATGTACTCAAGCTGCTGGTTGGGCCGATCAAAGGTGGAGTAGAGCGTCTGGTTGACGAGGGTCTGCGAGAACGCAAGCTGTGTGCAGAGGAACACAAGCGCGAGGAAAAAGAGCTTTTTCATGTTTCTTGGTTGTGGGTTGAAGGAAAAAGGCCGGCGCGCGCAGTCAAAGGTCGAAGGCAAAGAACGGGACGAAATGTCATGACGGTCACGACTGTGTAAAGAAAATTGGCATTTATATATTTTCCTATACCTAGAAAAGGGTAGTTTCTGTTAAAAGACGAAGGAACGGCTCATGCACCTTCCTTCATTCGCAAAAAGGCAGGCTCACTCCAGAAGGAGCCTTCGCCCGCCATTTACAAGAGCGTGCTCCGCTTACGACCCGAGCCAGCTAAACGATGCTGTAAAAGCCGGAAGGCTGCCTGTCATGGGCAATGCGAGCCTTCCAGTCTTTTACAGCATGCCTAGGCCAAGTCCTGGGTCTTCCGCTGTGCGCGCCCTTGGGCGGTGCTACTCCTTGGAGTACGTCACGTAGGCCGTTATCCCGATCCCGCCGTAGCTCCGGTCCACGACCGTGTAGCTGCTGCAGTCGTAGGACGACACCTCGGTCGTGTCCGGCCAGATGCTGCCGTCAGGGGTCACCACGATGTAGGCCTTGCCGTTCGCCTGCACGAGCGCATAGGTTCCGTTGTCCGCGGGCCCGAAAGCCGGGGACGCACAGGCTGGGGAGGGGCTGTACGCCACGCGGCTTTCTGTGTACGTGACGGTCGTGGCAGCGCACGGGTCCGATGGGTCTGTAATGTCGACGGTCTGGCCATTCCCGGTCTCAACGGTTTTTGTGGCCTTGAACGTCTTGCCGCTGACGAGGCCAGCGTTCCAGTCGCAGGTGCTCTTCTTGCAGGCAGCGATGAGGACAAGCGAGCAAAGGAGCAGATAAGAAAAGGGCTTTTTCATATTATATCGATTTTGTTTGGTGACGTTAGAATTGCAGGGCGAGCGACACGCCGCTGGGTGAGGAAACCGCACTCAGCGCTGGCGAGGAGCCGCAGCCCTTTGACTTCTTCGCCCCGATGACCCAGAGCGGAACCCCGGCGCCCGCGGCGAGGGTGGCCGGCACGATGAGGACCGCGCCCGCAGTATAGGCCCCGGTGCGTGAGCGGTACGGGTAGCCAAGGTAGTCGTAGGAGGTTCGTGTTCCGAGGGCCAGAAGGATGACCGAGGCCAGCAGGGTCGCGCCCCCGCCGACGGAGAGGGCGACGCCTATCGTCTTCATGCGGCGGTACTTCCCGCACTGGCCCGCATCCGGGACTGAAGTGGATGCAGGTGGATTGGTGTTGCCGATGGTAGAGCCTGCGGACACCTCGGCCTTCTTTTTCGGCTCGGCGGGAACGAGCGCGCAGTCCACCTTCACGATGTGGACGCTCCGCACCATGTCGTCCGCGTCGCACTCGTAGCACACGCCGTTGGCCTGGGCGTTCCAGGTCACGCTGGTCATCTTGCGCTTGATGTTGGTCACGACAACGTCGGCCGTGCGGGTGTTGCCGCCGATCTCCCTGGCCGTGGCGCGCCTGAGGTTCTCCTGCGAGGAGGCCTGGGCGCTCGCGAGCAGCGATGCCGTAATTGTCCAGAGGATAAAAATTGCCTTCTTCATTTCTACTTTGGTTTTGGTTGGGGGCAAAGATAAAAAATGGAGCGTATACGCTACAATTAAAAATTTTATCCCTTACCACCTTTGGGAAGTGAAAAATCCTTTGGCGTTAAAAGCATTCGGCGAACATCTCAGGCGCATTCGGTTGGAGCGCAGGTTGAGCCAGCAAAAGCTTGCCGACTCTTCGGACTTGGCGAGGTCTTCCGTGGTCAGGTTTGAGAACGCGAGTATGGTTGCGACAATAGACGCCGTCATAAGCCTCGGGAAGGCGCTGGGCATAGATCCTCACGAGCTTATCAATTTTCCCATGCCGAAGGAAAAGCAGCCGAAAGCCATAGCTAGAAAGAAAGGCTAGATTTACGATTTCAATGGTTCTCGTTAATTGCTGCCGCGCTGAAGGGCCTGCTCGGCACGCCGCCTATCATCAGCTTCAGGTAAATGCGGAAGTTCGGAAGGTTGGTGAAGCTGTCAGCAGCGAAGACCGGATACATCTCCTTGGCGAGATGGTGTGCATCCTCCGTGCCCACGCGGAAGGAGATGATTGTCCCCGCGTTTCCCAGTATCGCGCGACGGATGCTGTCGTCCAGCTGGTGCAGGTACTGGTGCGCGAGGACCATCCCGACCTTGAATTTCCGCAGTTCAGAAAACATGTTTACCAAGGCGAGCGTCGTGAAGTTGTGGAACTCGTCGAGGTAGAGCATGTGGGGAATGCGCGCTTCTTCGGGCGTGTCCGCGCGGCTGAAAGCGGCCGAGCTCAGGGAGCTTACGAACAGCGCCCCGAGCATGTGGGACGAATCTTCGCCGAGGTGCCCCTTGGACAGGTTTACTATGACGATTTTCTTCTCGTCGATGGCCTTCCTGAGCGATATCTCGTCGGGATTCTCGATGAGCACCCGGCGTATGACGGGATGCGAGAGCAAGCCTCCGACCTTGTTGAGAACGGGAAGCAGGTCGTAACGGTTGTAATTCGGGAACTCGTGCTGCCAAAAGTACTTCACGCTCATGTTCTCTATATTCCTGATCGCCTCCTTCCTGAAATCCCTGTCCAGGAGCATGCTCGGCACGCCGTCGAGGGTCGCGCTCGGCTGGTCGAGGAGCGCGAGGATGCAGTTGCGCAGGATATGCTCGAGCTTCACTCCCCAGGCGTCGGCCCAGAGCTTCTTGAACACGTCCAAGATTCCCGAGGCGACGAGCGAGCGTTTCTCATAGGATACTCGCTTGAAGGGATTGTAGCGGAGGCCCATCTCGGCATTGGGAATGTCGAAGTGGATCACGTCGTCCTTCCGATGCTCCGGCATGCGCTCGATGATGGATTTCGCGAGGTCGCCGTGAGGGTCGAGCAGGCACGCGCCGTTTCCGTCGCTCACGTCCTGCATGAACATCGTCCGTAGGAGCGTCGATTTTCCCGTTCCGGTCTTGCCGATGACGTACGTGTGCAGGAGCCTGTCGGGCTGATAAATGCCGAAGCGCCTTCCCTCGTTGCGGAAGTCCGTTATGCCGAAGTACGTAATGTCCGGGATCATGCTCCCATTGTCGCAAAGGCTCGGTCGCTTCATAGCGGTAAGAACTTGCACAGAGCGACAAGTTCTTACCACTCTTTTTCCCTTCGGTTCGAGGATATGATCGACTCCTATGAAACCAAACCACGACATCATGCGCATCCCCTTCATACGGGAGCTTTGCAGGAACCGGAGCGAGGAGGAGATCAGAGAGGCCGAGCAGACGTTCAGAAGATACCTCCGGCTCGTGCGCAGGATCTGCGAGCGGCTGGAACGCGAGGAAGTCGAGCGACAGAAGCTTGACAAGAACGAATTATAAGATATAGTCACACCATTAACCTATGAAAAACGTCTACGGCTACATCCGCGTGTCAACGGTCCGCCAGGGGGAGGGGGTATCGCTCATCGCCCAGAAGGAGGCCATCGAGCGCTACGCGGAACAGTACAGTCTTAGTATCTCCCGGTGGTTCGAGGAAAAGGAGACCGCCGCCAAGCAGGGCCGCCCGCTCTTTTCCTCCATGATGAAGCTTCTGCGCGAGAGGAAAGCCGTCGGGGTCATCATGCACAAGATCGACCGCAGCGCCAGAAACCTCAAGGACTGGGCGGACCTGGGTAACCTCATCGATCAGGGGATCGAGGTGCACTTTGCGCACGAGAGCCTCGACCTCCGCGCCAGGGGCGGGCGCCTTTCCGCCGACATCCAGGCGGTGATCGCCGCGGACTACATCCGCAACCTGAGGCAGGAGGCCATCAAGGGACTATACGGACGGCTCAAGCAGGGCATCTATCCCTTTCCCGCCCCGATAGGATACAAAGACATGGGCAAAGGTAAGCTGAAAGTCATCGACCCGGTCAAAGGCCCGCTCGTCAGGAAGGCGTTCGAGCTGTACGGAACAAGAAAATACTCGTATCACCAGCTGCTGGCGGAGCTTCACTCGTTAGGACTGAGGAACATCCGCGGCCAGAAGCTGACCCTAAGCGGACTCTCCTTCATGCTCAATAATCCGTTCTACATCGGCACCATCAGGGTCACGGGACAGCTTTACAAAGGCCACCATGAGAAGCTCATCGAGCCGTCGCTTTTCAAGACCGTGCAATCCATCATCCGAAACAAGGACAACCAGAAGGTCCGCAAGCACGAGTTCCGCTACAGCAAGATGCTCTCGTGCGCTCATTGCGGCTACTCGCTCATCGCCGAGACTCAGAAGGGGCACGTCTACTACCGCTGCCATACGAAGGACTGCGAAACGAAAGGCGTCCGGGAGACACTCGTCGAGGAGCAGATCAAGGCAGCCTTGAGGGCAACCGAACTGCTGCCCGAGGAGGTTGCCACCTTGGCCGAATTACTCCGAGAGGAAGAACAGGATGCAGTTCGCGTTCAACATGACCTCTTGCGGAGCATCCGGCTTCAAAAGGCTCAGCTGGAGCAGAAACTGGATCGGCTCACGGATACGTACGTCGACGGCGATCTAGAAAAGGAAATCTTCACCCGCAAGAAGGCAACGATCCTCATGGAGATTGCCGAAAAAGAGGTTTCGGAGCGCAAGATGAGCGGTGACAAAGCCGGGATATTCCTCAAGGTCAGGAAATTCCTCGAACTGGCAAAAAGCCTTATTTCAAGCTTTGAAACGGGGATTTTGGAGGAAAAGCGCGAATTGGTGGAAATCGTCACCTCGAACTTGTCGGTGCAAGGGAAAAAGCTAATGATTGTAATGAAATCTCCCTTTTCTGATCTCCTGAAAAGATATGAATTTTGTTTAGGTGCACCAAAGCAGAACAGGAATCGAACTTGCCAGATAGTCTTGGAATTTCCCAATAACAGCCTTGCACCATGTCCTCGGGCACCTTTGGCGCGCGAACAACTCAGGCTTCTTCTGAGGGACATTATCAGCACCAGCTCGGAACTGCCCGATCCTAATACTGAAGGCACGCATGGAATATAAGCGCACCACCCCCGTGCCCAACGCCTTCTTCGACCATTGGCTGCCCCGCCTGACGGAATCGGAGCTCAAGGTGCTGCTCGTCGTCGTACGACAGACGTACGGCTGGATCGACCGGCAGACCGGCGGACGCAAGATGCGAGACCGCATATCTGGCTGGCAGTTGCGACAGAAGGCGGGCCTCTCCAGGCGAATCGTGACGAAAGCAGTACAATCTCTGTCAGACAAACGACTTTTGGAAGCGTCGGACTACAAGGGCAACCCACTTCCGTTCGCCTCGGACAGAAAAGGCAAGAAGTACCTGTACTACCGCGTCCTCGTGCCGGATTTTTCGGCGAAGGATTCCTGCGCACCATCCGCACCTGAACCTGCGCACAAAGGGGCCCATGACAAAACTAATTCTACAAAAGAAATTCGGACAAGGCAGCAGCGCACATTCTCAGGCCATGTCGCGGAACTGATCGTGCGAAAGGCGGCATTCAGCGCAAATACGGACCAAGACCGGCCGCCCTGTTGATAGTGGCAATTTCTTCCTTCTATTTTATTACCCCCCGGCGCATAGGATGGATAGTGGCATGGCAGTAACAAACATGCCGTCATAACCACTATGCTCGTTCAACAAAATCAGCTCCGCATGCTCCGAAAGCGGTCGAGGCTCACGCAGGCCGACATGGCCTTCATCATGGGGCTTCCGGACAACGCCATCGTCTCCCGCTGGGAGCAGATGAAGCGCAAGGCCGACAGCATCGCCCTATTAACCTATCATCTGGTCTTCGGCGTGCCGGTCGAGCCTCCGCATGTCGACAACGCGAGGAGGATGGCATTCGGCATCTCGGAGAGGGCCGGGGAGAGGGTGTCGGAACTGGAGGGCCTTCCGGCCCATCCAAGAGTCGCCCACAGGATCGCCTTCCTGAGGGCCGTCATTGCCAGGCTATCCGAAGCGCGGGTATGAGCGTGGTCCTTGCCCTGTATCCCAACACTAGGGGCCTGGGGTATGCCTGTCTCGACATGCCGGAAAGGCTGCTTGACTTCGGGGTCATCACGGTGCGACCTGCCTGTAACGCCATCGTCATGCGGAGGATCAGGAGATTTGTCGATTATTACCAGCCCGAAATCCTTTTGGTCAGGGACGTCGCACCATCTAATCCCCGTGTCTGCCGCCTCGTGTCCGAGATCGAGGAACACGCCAAGGCGGAAGGCTTGTCCGTCGAGCGCCTAAGCCGCCACCAGGTACGAGAGGTGTTCAGGATATTCAACGCAAAGACCAAGTATGAGATATCTCGTCAGATACTCGAGTGGTTCCCCGAGCTTGAAGGTCATGCTCCGAAGGTGCGCAAGTCGTACATGGACGAGGACTACACCATGGGCATTTTCGACGCCCTAGCCTTGGCCTCCGCTCACAAGTATCTCGGGGAATAGATGTCATCAAAAAAAGACAGCCTGGTCTTTTTTTGATGGGCTATTAGTTTTAAAATCTGGAACGTTATCGCTTAAGCAGCCTTACACTATCGTCAGCATGTCGGCTCTGTAGACGGCAAAGTCCCTCCATCCTAGGGCTTTGATTACTTCGAAGGACATGTCCCTTTTGAGGAAGTCGCCGAACAACGGGTCAATTTCATGTGCCAAAGCAGTGAAGCATTTGCCCACGTCCGCCTTGCCGAAGGCGCCCGCCCTTATCGCCTCATCAATGTGCGTAGACTGATTCCTTGCTTCGATGATTACCGAGCTTAAGCCCTGCGTGCCTACGGCCCTGCCGGCCGGCCAGCCCCTGGGGTGGCCATACACGAGCGAAAGGCCCTTCTTCGCGTGTTCAAGGAGATTCCCGCAGAGCGTGGTCAGCGAGAACTCCCTCGCCGCGAGCCTCAAGGCCAACTGCGCGAGGGCGTCTTTCCTGTGATAGACCTCCTTGTCGGCACCGAAGTAATTTTCCCAGTACCTCCCGACGCCAGCCATGAGGTCGTCAGGGTCTTCTGCATACTGCTGCATTGCGACCGCGGCATTGTACTCCTGGTCAACGACCTTCGCCTGCTCCTGTATCTGCGCCCTCATAAGTTCGGCCTTATCGAAATCTTCCCATACCGCTTCGAGCAGCTTCGTCGAGGCGAATTCGGTTTCTTTCAGGTAGTCATTAAGTGTCATGGTTGGGTGCAAGGTTTGGTGAGATTAATACGCCCTACGCCATCATTTGGTTGCCTTTGGTACCGTGTGGCTGTCGATAGGCTCCATTTTCACCAGGCGGACCGTGTCCCTGCCGTTGTCGTTCCAAATGAAGCCTTTGGACCCCCAATAAAACTTGTGGGTCACAGTTTTCCCATCATTTTGAAAAGAGCTGTACTTGTTATCCTCGCCGGAGTATACCCATAAAAAATCTCCCTCCTTGACTTGTATGTCAGGGAACTCGAAAATATGCCTGTGCTCGTTGGATATCTTTCCGCTCTTGCTGAACGTGGTATCCATAAGGACGTATCCCTTGAGAGACGTGGCTTTAAGCACCTTGAGGCGTACATATTCCACCTCAGGATCTTTCTTGTTTGCGACGGACAGGATGGTCAGGTCCATAAAAGGATTTTAGTGAAGTAATGAAACGTAGAACATTCCTTGCCGCGCCAGTACAAAAAAAGGCGACTTGCGCCGCCTTAAATGTTTTCACAACGGAATAATCCTTATTGTAAATAGCTTTAGAATGTGATGCAAAAATAAAGCTCGTTTTTGACTTCTCATATACCCATTTATGGGTATTTTTTTTAATACCGGCTTTGCCTATTTTTATGCAACATTTGATTTGCGATGAAAAAAGTACTGGGCCTTGACCTTGGCTCCTCCTCCATTGGTTGGGCATTTGTACGCACCCAAGATGACGGGAGCAGGCCGGAGATCGTGGACGTGGGTGTTAGGCTCATTCCCCTAACAGTGGATGAGAAGGCAGAATTCGATGCCGGCAATGCGATCTCCAAGCATGCCAAGAGGACGATGAAGCGCACCATCCGCAAGGGTTATGACCGCTACCAGGCCCGCCGCGCTGATCTACGGAGGGAACTGACGCAGCTGAACATGCTGCCTGATGACAATTTGCTATTGTTTACCGATTCCCTCACTTTATACGCTCTTCGCGATAGGGGGGTAAGGGAGAAGCTTTCCCTGCCAGAGATAGGACGCGTGCTGTGCCTTCTGAACCAGAAGCGTGGCTATAAGAGCCTAAGGGGCACGGAAGGCGAAAGCGAGGATGGCAAAAAAGTTACCGACTATGAGCAGGAAATCAACGGTAGATACGGCGAGATCAAATCACGCGGCATCACGATAGGACAACTATTCTATGAGAAACTACAGCAAGATCGCTTTGCGCGGCTCAAGCAGTTGGTATTCCCGCGAAATGCCTACATAGAGGAGTACAATGCGGTAATGAAGAAGCAGCAGGACTTTTATCCTGACGTCCTCACTGATGAAGTCATTGCAAGGCTTAGGGACAGCATCATCTACTACCAGCGGCCGTTGAAATCCAAGAAGGGCCTAGTAAGCGTCTGTGAGTTTGTAGGAAAGAGGCAAGTAAGCCCAGAGACGGGCAGGCCGCAATGGGTTGGGCCCAGGGTCGCGCCGCGCAGCTCGCCGCTGTCTGAGGTCTGCCGCATCTGGGAGAGCATCAATAATATCACCATACAAGACCGCAATGGCAAGGAGCGTGAAATAAGTATCGAAGAAAAGCAAACACTCTTTGATGCGCTGAATACCACCGAGCTCCTGAAAGAGAAAGCCATATTCAAGCTGCTCGGGATAAAAGACAAAGAATTTACGGCTGACGAGCTGACCCATGAGAACGGGATTCTCGGGTATATCACGAGATGCAAGCTGTCGAAGGCCTTTGGAGAGCAAGGCATTCATGACAAATGGCTCCAGTTTGACCTAAAGACTCAAGACAGGGTGAATAAAGAGACAGGCGAGATCATGGGGCAGATAGATCCAAGCTTTGAGCGGGAGCCCTTATATCAGTTGTGGCATGTCCTGTACTCTGTCAAGGAGAAGGAGGTACTACTGCCAAAGCTGATGGATAAGTTTGGCTTTGACGAAGACACGGCAAAGCGCCTGATGCGGATAGACTTCACCAGGCAGGGGTTTGCTAACAAGAGCGCCCGTGCCATGCGCCTGATCCTTCCAGCGCTTCAGGAAGGACAAGTTTACTCCGAGGCGATGGCCGCCGCAGGGCTGAGCCATTCTGGCTCTAAGACTAAGGAGCAGGCAGCAGCCATTGCCCCTATAGACAAACTTGACCTTTTGGAGAAAAACAGCCTGCGCCAGCCCGTGGTCGAAAAGGTCTTGAACCAGCTCGTAAACGTGGTCAACGCGATCATCTCGGATCCGGCCATGGGCAAACCCGACGAGATAAGGATCGAGCTGGCAAGGGAGCTGAAGCAGAGCAAGGAGGAACGGAACAGAACCTATACCAATAACAGCAAGAGGGATCGCGAGAACCGGGATATTATCAGACGGCTAGAGGAGCACGGTATAAAGGGAAGTCGCAAGAACGTCGAGCGGTATAGGCTATGGAGAGAGTTTAACGAGCTGTCCGTCTACGGCCCCTACGATCCCGAAAGGAAGATAGGTTTTGCGCAGGCGTTTGACGGGTCTCACGATATAGATCATATCATCCCGCAGTCGCGCCTCTTTGACGATTCCTTTTCCAATAAGGTTTTCTGCTCACGCAAGCAGAATCAGGACAAGGGGAATCAGACAGCTTGGGACTATATGAACAGCCGCGGCGAAGAGGCCCTCAGTGCCTATCTGGCTAAAGTGGATGAGCTATATAAAAGCAAAAATATCAGCCGCGCTAAAAGAGACAAGCTGTTAATGAGCTCGGACGCCATACCCGAAGACTTTATCAATCGCCAGCTAAACGAAACCAGATATATCGTAAGGAAAGCCAAAGAAATATTGGCTCCGCTTTTGCCCGAAAAGGAGCACAGCATCGTAAGTACCAGCGGTAGTGTGACGGCCTTCCTCCGCCATGAGTGGGGCTGGGACGATGTATTGGTTGATCTCAATTATGATAAGTATCCCGAGGGGCAGAAAAGCCAAGATCCGGATGAGCAGGGCCGCAAGAGAAAGAAGATCGAAAACTGGAGCAAGCGCGACGACCACCGTCATCATGCCATAGATGCGCTTGCGATAGCCTTTACGGATAGATCTGTTATCCAGAAGATGAATAGCCTCAATCAAATATTGAGGGAGGGAACAAGTCAAAATGAGAATCTAAGGGCCTACGCCCAAAAGATAAGGCCATTCAGCACTCGGGACGTGGGAGACTCAGTATCGCGGATATTGATCTCCCTGAAATCGGGCAAAAAGGTGGCCACCAAGAGCAAGAACAAGGCTAGCGGGCAGGTCACGTATGCACCGCGCGGGCCGCTCAGCGAAGAATCCGTATATGGCATCATTACTATCAATGGGGTAAAGGAGTACGTAATAAAATACAAGCTAGGCATGGATTTCAAGCTTGCCGACCTTGACTACATCGTGGACAAAGGCGTAAGGGTAGCCCTGGAAAGGCGTCTTGCCGAGTTCGACAACGATCCCAAGCAGGCTTTCCGCAACCTGGATGATAACCCAGTATGGTTTAATGAAAAGCACAAGATTCCTATCAAGACGATAAGGATGCGGACCAATCTTAAGGTGGTGGAACCCATTAGCTACGATATATCCGGAACGCCCATCGGATTTGTAAAGCCCGGCAATAACCATCACATCGCCCTGTATGAGAATGAACAAGGCAGGCGTATTGAAAAGGTAGTTACCTTCTGGGAGTCCGTGGTGCGGAAAAAGCAAGGATTGCCTGTCATAGACAAAGACCCTAAAGATGGCATGACTTTCCTTACCAGCATGCAGCAAAATGAGATGTTCATTTTCAATATGACCAGAAGTGAAATTGAGGATGCTGTCGCAAGCGGCAATTTTGCATTGCTCAGCAAAAATCTGTTTCGCGTACGAAAGCTCACTAGCGGCAACTACTGGTTTAACCACCATCTGGAAACCGGGCCTAGGGAAAGCGTAGCCGACAAAAAGGCCCGAAGGTGCATACAAGCCAGCGCATCAAGCATGACCGGAATAAAGGTCAGGGTCAATCATCTCGGTAAAATATCAAAGATAGGAGAATGATAAAGCGCACCCTCTACTTCGGCAATGCATCCTATCTGAGCTTGTCTAACGGGCAGCTGATACTGCGGCTGCCGGAGATAGAGAAAGATGACTTGACCCCTCCGGAGTTTAAGAAGGAGGCGAGGGCAAGCGTGCCGGTAGAGGACATCGGAATAGTCATCCTCGATCACAAACAGATTACGATTACGCAGGCGTTGATGGAGGCTCTTCTGGCCAATAATACCGTCCTGATCACCTGCGACAGCACACACCATCCCACGGGGCTGATGATGCCGCTAAGCGGCAATACGATACAGAGCGAGCGGTACAAGATACAACTTGAGGCGAGCGAGCCGATCAAAAAGCAGCTGTGGGCGCAGACCGTGACGCAGAAAGTAAAAAACCAGAGTAAGGTCCTTGAGGCGCGCGGTATGGATCACACCTATCTCATACCTGTGTACAAGGGGGTAAAAAGCGGCGATAGCACGAACTGCGAGGCAACTGCGGCGGCATACTACTGGTCGCGCATCTTCCCGGACATAGCTGGCTTCAAGAGACACCGGGAGGGAGGGCCGCCCAATCACTACTTAAACTACGGCTATGCGATCTTGCGGGCCACGATGGCACGAAGCATCGTAGCTGCCGGGCTGATACCCACGCTGGGGATACACCATCAGAACAGGTACAATGCATTCTGCCTAGCCGATGACCTGATGGAGCCGTACAGGCCTTACGTGGACCAAGTGGTGTGCAGCATCATAAAAGAGCACGGGATCAAGGACGACATCGACGTCAATATCAAGACCGCGCTGCTAAAAATACCTGCGATGGATGTGACGCTAGACGGGGAGCAGAGCCCGTTGATGAACGCCACGCAACGGACAGCCGTCAGCCTGGTGAAATGCTACAGCGGAGAATACAGAAAGCTCTTATATCCTGAAATGTCATGAGCATACACAGCGAACGCCTAAACGCCTACCGGATCATGTGGACCCTAGTGATGTACGACCTGCCTACCGAAACCGCGAAACAGCGGAAGGCGGCGGCCAAGTTTAGGAAGGATCTGATCGGCGACGGGTTTAGCATGTTCCAGTTCAGCATGTACGTAAGGCACAGTGCCAGTTCTGAAAATGCCGAGGTTCATAAACGGCGTACAAAAGGCAAGTTACCGGAGGACGGAAAGGTTGGTATCCTTCAGATTACCGACAAACAGTTTGCCCAGATGGAGATATACTATGGGGCCAAACTACAGGAGGGAATCGAGGTCCCCCAACAACTTGAGCTTTTTTAGAAATAAAAAAATCCGTGCATAAGCCCGGATTT
>JAFDYP010000507.1 GCA_018267355.1 Bacteroidota bacterium | reverse complement strand
TTGGGGTATACCGTGGCAATACACTACCTGTCATGGCGACCAGAGGCTGCCCGTATGAATGTACTTTTTGCAGTAATCCTCAGATGTGGGGACGCAAATATGAACTTCGCACACCGGAAGATTTTGTAGATGAACTGGAATACTTCAAAAATAAGTATGATATAAAAAATTTCGACCTCTATGACCTCACCGCTATCATCGTAAAGAAATGGATAATCGCTATGTGCAGAGAGGTGCTTCGCCGGGATCTTAATATCACCTTTCAGCTGCCCTCAGGTACCCGGTCTGAAGTGATAGATGCGGAGGTGGCAGAGTGGCTCTTCAAGGCTGGCTGCAAAAATATCAGTTATGCCCCCGAGTCAGGATCAGAAAAGGTCCTGAAAGAGGTAAAAAAGAGGGTGCGGCTGGAGAAGATGCTCAAATCTATCAAGGCAGCCAATCGTGCAGGGTTGAATATCAAGCTCAATATGGTCCTGGGATTTCCCGATGATACACATCTCGATATCTGGCGCTCTTTTATCTTTCTGATCAAGGCTAGCTGGTGCGGCGCTTATGATGCGGCGCCTGCTGTATTTTCTCCATATCCTGGTAGTGCCTTATTTGAGAGGCTGTGCCAGGAGGGAGAGATCAGCCTGGATACGGATGCATACCTTTATGAGATCATAGAGATATATGATCCCATGCCGCCAAAGATCTACTGCAAAAATATAAGCAGTGCCGCTATGCGCTTTTATATTCTGGCCTTCATCGCTATCTTTTACGGTTCCAATTTTATTTTTCGCCCTGCCAGATTCGTTCGCATGGTATACAACCTGATGAGGCATAGGCACGAATCGCGCCTGGAGCACATACTGTACAATAACCTGCTGAAGCACATAAGTGTTTTGCCTAATATGATTTTGACGGGTATTCGCAGGCCCCGTTCTTATTCGGGCTAGTACGCACCTCTCATATTTCAGATAGCTATTCTATAGTCCGCTACCGGTATGTACCTCAGGTCTCTCAAATCCTAAAGTCTCATGCACCAGGTACAGTGGCCTGCCCCGCACCTCATTCAGAATGCGGCCTATGTAGATCCCCATCAGACCCATGCTGCTCATGATCAGGCCGCCTATCAGCATCAGAACTCCTAGGAGGGTATAATGCCTCATCCAGATGCTCTGACCGGCCTCTCCATCACTATTGAGATACCCCTGCAGCATCCACACAAACGTCCCCACCCCCAAAAGGCTCGTAAAAACGCCCATGCCGAGGATAAATTTCAGCGGACGGTCTGAGAGAGAGATGATTCCATCCAGGGACAGCTTGATCATCCTGCCCAAGGTATATGCAGGTTTTCCCGCATTTCGGCGGGCACGGTCACAGGGTATCCCCAGCTGCCTGAACCCCACCCAGGCGCGCAGCCCCCGCACGAAGCGATCATGCTCTGGCATTTGATTTAATATCAAAACTACACTGCGACTCATGATGCAAAAGTCGCCGCTGTCTTGTGGTACACCCACCTCACTCAGTCCCGACAAAAACTTATAAAACATCTTATAAGCCGCCTTTTTTAAAATTCCTTCCTTCCGGTTTGATTTGATCGCATACACTATATCATACCCCTGTGTCCAATGCTCCATCAGCACTGGTATAAACTCAGGTGGATCCTGCAGGTCATCGTCCATGATCACTACTGCATCTCCTGTAGCATATTTCAGCCCTGCTGTGATCGCTATCTGCTGTCCAAAGTTTCTGGACAGGCTGATCACCCGTAGATTGGGCTGTGACAAAACAGCATTTCTGAGAAATAGCAGGGTAGCATCCGGGCTATGATCATTTACCACTATGATCTCGTACGCTACTCTGAGGCCCATCAGCACTTCATTGAGCCTTTGCAGCAGTGTAGGCAGGTTGGCTTCTGAGCGGTATGTTGGGATTACTATACTTAGCTTCATAGTACTATTCGGCTGTGACCCTCTGCATAGCCAGCAGGTGGGCAGTATACTCCCTCAGGCACACGCGCCAGTCTCTCATATATATCATACCCATCTCGCTTAGCTTTGTATTCTCCAGTTTCTCGGAGGCCGGGCGCGGTGCATAGTACTGACTCTTAAAAAAATCTGAAGATACTCCGTACAAATGTATCCCTGCATCAGGGGCTATGTATCTCAGCAGCTCACTGGCCACCTCCAGCCGCGTACCCCCTCCCTGGCAGCACATATTGTACAATCCATAGCGCGATGTGGCCAGAACATGACTGGCAGACACCGCAAAATCCCACGTATAGGTCGGACTGCCAGCTTTATCTTCTACTATGAAGATATCCTTCTCGCCATTCTGGATCTTATCAAAGATCTTTTTGACAAACTTCTTATCCTTATGGCCTCCCCCCATCATCCATCCTGCTCTGAAAATGAAGTACTTTTTCAGCGCCTGTGCTGTATACTTTTCGGCATTATACTTGGCCTTGCCGTACATACTGCGCGGAGATGGTATATCGTAGTCAGTGTAGTAATCCTTAGATCCATCAAAGACCCCTGCAGTGGATACGTACATCACCGTAGCGTCTACTGCTATTGCAGCGTGGCACACGTTGACCTGGCCTTCATAGTTTACCAGGCTGCTGGCCACAGGATGCGCCTCGCAAAACTCCAGATCAGTACAGGCAGCAAGATTTATAATGACATCGGGCAAAAACTCTTTGCAGGTTTTGAGAAGGGAGTCGGCAGCTGTCACATCCAGGTACTCCAACCAGCCTTCATTTATATCGATGTCGGTAGCCAGTACCGTATTAGCTGTTCTCAGGGTATGGTACATAGCCTGCCCCAGCATTCCCCCACAGCCTAGTATTAATATCCTTTTTCCTTCCAGTT
Organism: Bacteroidota bacterium; assembly: GCA_018267355.1. Lineage (GTDB taxonomy): Bacteria > Bacteroidota > Bacteroidia > Chitinophagales > LD1 > UBA1941. The sequence goes on along the minus strand of JAFDYP010000507.1, from coordinate 5,901 downwards.
TCATTAACTCTATGCAAACCATTGACAGGTTTTAATAAAAAGCTATTTTCATGCTTATTAAAGGGTGCAATGGTATATTGATGATCGAAATAAAGATAAAAAACTTATGGCATGTTCTGAATGGATTATTGCATTGCCCGGATCATGGGGCCGGGGTCTGCTACAGGTAAAATAGAGAATGGCTACCAAATCATCATCAGCGGCCAAAAAAAATAAGACGCAGACCTCGATATTGGATAGTGTGCGGCGCTATCGTCATTTCCGGAGCCTGGCCATCGTACTCCTATCGCTGATGCTTTATGGCAATGCTGTCAATAACGGCTATAATCTGGATGATGAGCTGGTCACACGCCACCATCGTCTCACTTCTCAGGGTATAGCCGCTATTCCGGAGATCTTTACATCTTCCTACTACCAGGATAATATGGGGTATTCATACGAGTACCGGCCTATAGTGCTGGCCACATTTGCCCTAGAGCATCAGATCTTTGGTGAGTCCCCGGCAGTGAGTCATTTCATCAATGTGATTTTGTATGCACTGTGCTGCCTCATCCTGCTCAAAACTTTGGAGTTACTATTTGCAGGCTACAGTAGCTTATTTGCCTTTCTTGTTACCTTGATTTTTGTCGCTCATCCCGCCCATACCGAGGTAGTCTGCAGTATCAAGAATAGGGATGAGATCCTGGCTATGATATTCGGCCTGGGCGCACTGTACTACAGTATCAGGACCAGTGAGCGCAGAGCATACCTTTACTACCCGCTCATAGCGCTCTTATTCACTTGCGCCCTGATGAGCAAGGCCACCATTGTCACCTTTGTACTCATCATCCCTATGTGCATTATCTTTTTTAGGAATGCTACCGCGCTCACGATAGGGGCTGTGTCTTTTGCTCTTTTAGTGCCATGCTACCTGGTATTGGATCTGGGGTCAGGATTTGACAAGGTCAAAGCTTTATCCGGACTGGTACTGGTCATTCTAGTCGTATTTGGTACATATCGATTCAGGCAGATATTCGTCTGGATCAAAGAGCGGCTCCGCCGCAAACCCGCATCAATACATCCGTCTGAATCCGAATCTGCCCCGGCCCATATTGATCTGAAAGGCTTCTTTTCAGAGATCATCCCTTCTACCGCAGTCTTCAGGCCGGGCTACATTATTCCCACTATCGGATTAGGCGTGATCTACGTGCTGCTGGTATGGCACTCCCTCTCTTTAGTAGCCCTATTGCCGCTTCTGGCTCTGGCAGCTATCACTGTGTGGGGGCGCAGGGATCTGGCCTGGAGCGCGGGTGGCATCGTGATGCTCCTGCTGGCCTATGATACCAGATTCTTGGGCACCTCCTGGGTCATGCCAGACCTGCCCATGATATACTCCAAGCTCGCCATAGCGCTTATCTTCTTCTTTGCTGTCTGGGTGCGCCGTGATTTATTTTTAGCCGCAGTAGGAGGTGCAATACTTATTTTGATGTCTACCCACGCGGCGAGCTGGCCTGAGATTCTGCTGCCCATTCCCCTTTTGTATTTAGTTAGATTTCGTCAGGTACGACTGGCAGTCATAGGCCTCATCGCCTTACTGACTATTCATGACCTCTTCACTGTCAGGAGCGTAGAGCCGGGTCAGTTAGTTATTTTGGTTCTTTTATCAGTTTTGCATTTTCGCTGGCATATCTATAGGATGGGCGTACTGGCCCTGGTACTTTTAGCACTCCTGTTTCATTATAATATTCGCCTACATGACGTAAATATTAGAAACGCAGCGCTACAGGCTGTGTCGCAAACATCCAATTCCATGGTGCATATCGCCAATAGCCTGGAACCCAAAATCATATCCCAGACACAGTACAGACCCATAATATTTATTGAGAACTGTGAATCCCCCTCAGACCCTATACCTCTGAGAGTCGGCACATCTGCCGATATTCTATTGAAATACCTGCAGAAGGTCATTTTCCCTTATCCCATGTCCTTTTATTACGGCTATAGCTATATCAAGCCTACGAATCTCACTGCACCCCGATCCTTGCTCTCTATCGCAGTCTATGCCATATTGACTCTTCTGGCCCTGGTACTGGCACGGAGAAAGCCAGTGCTGAGCATCGGGATTTTTATTTATCTGATATCGATCAGCGTTTTTTCAAATTTCTTTATTGGTATTCCCGGCATGATGGCCGATAGGTTTTTGCTCATTCCCTCATTGGGGTGGTGCATCGCATTAGTTGCCTTGATTTTTATGATAGCACGCATCGCTATCGCCTCAGGTATAGTATCTTGGGGCAAATTGCCACGCCTGGCACAATATCTATTTCTGTCAGTCCTGCTGCTCTATACCGGCCTCACTCTGGCACGCAATACGGACTGGAAAGATGATCTCACTCTTTTCCGCAGGGATATAAGACACGTCCCAGAGTCGGCACAGGCGCACAACCTCCTGGCTGTGCACCTCATGCAGCATGCCGGAGAGGAATCCGATGCAGCAGAAAAATTAAATATAGAGCGCGAGGCGCTAGGCCATTTCATGGCAGCGCGCGCTATTTACCCGAAATTCTTTAACGTGACATATGACATAGGCCGGGTCTATATGTTTATGAATAACGCGGATAGCGCCCTTATCTACTTTCAGCTGGCCACACAGATAGATTCGGTCTATCCCGACCTTTACAAAACGGTAGGTGATATCTATAACTATAAGCAGAAATATCAAGAGGCCATACCATACTACTCCAGGCTGATCACACTGACTCCTCAGGACTATTACGGCTATGGTCAGCTGAGCTATCAATACTATATGCTGAAAAGATACGATGAGTCTATAGCTATCAATCAAAAAGCGCTAAATTCAGTGCCTGATAAAGTAAACCCGCGGATCAACATAGCGCGCGCCTATCTGGCTGATAATAGTAAAGACAGTGCGGCTATCTGGCTGAAACAAGCATTGGCTATGCAGCCAGCCAATCCCGAGGCACAAAATCTGCTGAAGCAAGCCGGGGGCCAGTGACAGTATTATGCTAATGCAACGACAAAAATGAATATCTGCCTCATAAGACCATCTACCGTGCTGAAGCGGCTGTCCATTACGGTCAAGCCCTCTGCGCCCCTGGGTCTGGCATTCATCGCTGCGGCACTCCGGCAGGCCGGACACAGAGTGACCGTAGTAGACGCCATAGCAGAAAACCCAGAGCAGTATACCATCCTCAAAGATGATATAGAGATAAATGGCCTGACCTATGCCGAGATAGTAGCCAGGATACCTGCAGATACAGACTGCATAGGGCTCACCATCATGTTTACTAATAACTGGCTGAGCGACCGTGCCCTGATAGACTATATAGGTGACCACCTGCCCGGTATACCCATATTTGCCGGAGGCGAGCACATCACCGGCATGCCAGAGCGCTCTATCAGGCAGACCCGCCATCTCAAAGCATGCGTGCTGGGCGAGGGAGAGGAGACGGTAGCAGAGCTGGCAGAACGAATTTTTGCCGATGAGGACCTGTCTCTGGTAGAGGGCATAGCCTATCGCAGAGCAGATGGCCAGATCATAGTCAATCCGCGCCGCAAGCGCATCAGAGAGGTGGGTACGATCTCATGGCCCGCCTGGGATCTCTTCCCTCTGCAGGCATACAGAGATCACGAGCTGTCATATGGTGTGGTCAAAAATGAACTTTCCCTCCCTATCATGGCTACGAGGGGGTGCCCCTATGAATGCACCTTCTGCAGCAGCCCGCAGATGTGGGGCACCCGGTACTTCATGCGCAAGCCTGCAGATGTGGCAGATGAGATAGCACACTTCCAGAAGCTATATGGAGCTACAAATTTTGATTTCTACGACCTCACGGCCATACTCAATAAAAACTGGATCATTGATTTCTGCAAAGAGCTCATATCACGTGACATCAGGATCACATGGCAGATACCGGCGGGCACACGCTCAGAGGCCATAGACCGTGAGGTAGCCAGCTACCTCTGCAAAACCGGCTGTACTAATATCACCTACGCACCGGAGAGCGGCAGCGTAGAGGTACTCAAGGCGATCAAAAAGAAAGTACACCTGGACAAGATGTTGCAGTCATTTTATTATACCCAGGCCGAGGGTATGAATATCAAACTCAATATGCTCATAGGCCTGCCGGAAGAGCGGCACAGGCATATCTGGCAGACCATGTGGTTTCTGGTCCGCGCCAGCCACGCCGGCGTGCATGATATATTCCCATCAGTAGTAGTGCCGTATACAGGCTGCGAGCTGTTTATGAAGCTCGAGAAAGAGGGGAAGATCAATCCTGATAGTGATGACTACTTTGAGCGGATCATCGTCAGTGATACCTTTTGGGGCGGATATTTCTACAACGATCACATCAGCGCACCTGCTATGAGATTTTATCGTTTGCTTTACCTTTTCGTGTTCTATTTTACAAATTTCCTTTTCCGCCCTCAGCGTATATGGTACTCTATACGCAATCTGTGGCAGGGCAAGCCCGTATCCAGAGGAGAGCAGCGCTTGTACGAAGTGTTTAAAAGGAATACCCTGAAAAAGAAAAAAGAAGGTGTACTGACACCGTATGCCTGATGGATCTGCGCACCACCTCATTCACCATTTTCAGTTTGCTCGTCCGGCCATTTTCTGATCGGCTCCGGCTGGGAGAGGGCGGGCTCATTATCTTCAATCTGGCGCACTCTATAGCCTCTCGCGCACCTGTAGCTGCTATACTCATAGAGACTCTTGTTTCTTTTCTGGTGCTCTGTGTGCTATATGGCTACAACGACTATGTGGATGCAGAGAAGGACCTGCTCAACCCCAAAAAGGATAAGGATTTCATTGAGATGATTTTGTCGCACAGGGTCTTATTCAAATGGCTCATTATCCTGGTGAATATCGCCACGATAGCCGCTGCCTGGGTATGGCTGCGCTGGCAGACCGCCCTGTGCATCGTACTGCTATACGTTATCAATCTGCTTTACTCTCTGCGGGTGAAATCCATCCCCCTGGCAGACATAGTGATCGTATCACTATGGGGTGGGCTGTACGTTTGCATCTCCGGTGTATTTCACTGGCAGGTAGCGCTCGCCGCCGGTCTGATGGTAGGTATCGCGCACTTCTTTCAGATAGTGACGGATCATGATACCGACTCACAAAACAGCGTACAGACCAGCGCCGTAGCAATGCGAGGCTGGGAGGCCAGCCTGTTATTCATTCTTTGTGCTATCTTGACGTTTGTGATTTATCTAAACCAACTCAGTCCTTTGTTTGCTGTTTTGGGCGTTTTACCATTTGTCTTTTTCATATCAGGCAGGCGGGTCACCTTTTCATGGTATGCGTCCAGAGTAGTTTTTTTTGTTCTTTGGCTAGGCATATTGAGTAGCATGTATGCAGCAGTCTAAAATAATTCAACTGGGGCTATCATACGCCCAAAGCCTCTGGGCATACCATGTCACCGGTACACCCAGGCCTTTTTCTGCATCCTTTGCAGTGACCAATAAATGTAACCTGCAGTGCTCTTATTGCAACTGTCCCAACCTCAATACACCTGATCTTACCATCGATGAAATGAGGACTTTGTTTTCCCGGCTAAAGCGGATGGGCGTGATCCGGCTGGGCCTGCTCGGAGGTGAGCCACTGGTACGCTCAGATATAGGTGAGATCATAGCGCTGGCCAGGCAGATGGGTTTTTTCGTCAGTATGAATACCAATCTCCTACTCTACAGGAGGTACCAGGAGCAGCTGGCAGATGTAGACTACTTTTTCACAAGCCTGGATGGCACACCTGCCAAGCACCTGGCCAACAGGGGTACACACAGCCTGGCCAGGATCACTGATGCCATACAGGATATAGTAGCCCGTGGCAAGAAAGTAACTGCTATCTGCGTGGTCACCGATCCTGACTATACCGGCGTAGACTACCTGCT
>JAFDYP010000506.1 GCA_018267355.1 Bacteroidota bacterium | reverse complement strand
ATATACCAATTACGAAAATATTTAACATGGAATACACTTTTTACCAAAAAACATATTTACCTTGTACCAGAAGCTACGAAATCCTGATCCCCCTAAAACCCAATCCACATGAAAGCTACCACCTACCCAAGGCTTTTATTTTTCATTCTATGCTTTTACGTTCTCACTCCTGTGCACACTGCCGCGCAGCAGTATCAGTTTACCAGCAATGGTAGCGATGGCCGTGATACAGTCACTATCACACGTATCGTCAATAGCTATGCGAAGGTCAAGGCGGTATCCGGCAACGTGGTATGGACCAACGGCCCGTACGTGCCGCAGACCAGAGACAGGGTATTACTACTGCAAATGACGGGCAGGGACTCTGGCGTATGGCAGTGGGATACGGTACGCGTGGGCGGCAATCCCTGCTATCTTTCTAATATTTACAAAACATTTGACACTGCAGGAGGCGCGAAGATCCAGATCATAAAGGCGCCTCAATACCAGTCTCTCTACATACGATCTACAGGTGTGCTCACTGCTGCGCCATGGAATGACAGTACAGGCGGCGTGCTCACCTTTATGGTAAAGGATACATTTAAACTGGATCCGGGAGGCAGTTGCGATGTGTCTTACCTGGGCTTTCTACCCAAAAGTGTGGCGCCTGCCGGTGTGTATGGCATAGGCGGCGCCGGTGGGGCGGGTGGTGCTATAGGACAGGATGGAGGAGACTCTGCACTAGTGATAGGGTCAGGCGTAGGTGGTGGAGGTGACGGCGGTATGTTTGGCCAATATGGTACAGCCGGAGATACTATCTATTATGCGCATTGCCCGGGCTGTGCTACGCGGGTCTATACAGATACTGCGCGCAATATATCTACACCTGCCCTGGGCATAGCACTAAGTAAGCTGATGATGGGAGGCGCCGGCCGCTCCGGTGGCGGTGGCAAGGGTGGCCGCGGCGGCGGCGGTGGAGGTGGAGGTACCGCAGGACCCGGTACCGCAGGAGGCCATGGAGGCAATGGCGGTATAGGTGGACAAGGCGGTAGTGGTGGCGGTATCATAGTATATGTGACTGGCCATCTGGCCCTGACTGATTCTTCACTGCACTTTTATGCGATAGGTGGAAACGGAGCCAATGGCACACCGGGAGATACGGGACAGGCCGGAGGCAATGGCGGTCCCGGCCTGGGTCCATGCGGCTCGGGTGGAACTGGTGGAGGTGGCCGCGGTGCAGCCGGAGGCAATGGAGGCGATGGCGGTGGTGGTGGCGGCGCAGGAGTGATCTTGGCTTTCGTGTTTCACGATGATAGCACCTATACCGGAAACTCCTGTCTGGCACTAGGTGGGACACGCGGATCAGGCGGACACGGCGGATCAGGCGGACCCGGAGGGCAGAATGGGACAGGCCCAGGAGGGGTAAACTGTGGCGGAGCTGTGGCCGGGCGCGGACCGGACGGAGATGATGGCAATAATGGAAACAATGGAAATAATGGTGCCGGCGGCGGTGGCGGCAATAGCATCATCATGTTACTATCTGATTGTGATGGTGTGTTCATATATGATTATCTACCTACGCTGACAGTAGGCTACCATTGTGCTACAGATTCTTTCGATTCCTACTTCCGGTCAGGGTGGGTAGGTGGCAGTGGCAACTATTTATTCAATCTCAATATTGACTCAGGCAGTACATACACCAGATACAACTATGAAGTCGTAGATGGTAATGGCTGTCCCGGCTCTGATTCGAAGCTTTCTCAACAGTTGATGGCGGCAGATTATCAGACATTATATTACCTGACTCCTGCCTGTCCGGGCAGTGCTGATGGTGTGATAAGAGTGACACAGGGAGCCATCATGCAGAATCCGCCGGATCCATGTGATTCGCTTTACCTATACAACTATATCTATGATATCAATGGAAATCTGCTGGGTAGCGATCTGGTGGCAGGACTAGCGGGAGGGAACTACATCATCTCCTGGAGTATCATGGGGTATCCATACCTGACGGATACGATCCTGCTGCCCGAAAATACCCCTCTGACGCTGGTGCCCACTATCACTGATCCTACATGTGACCCTCAGGCTGATGGATCCATACTGCTTAGCGCATACGGAGAGGACCCATGCCTGCCGTATAACTATGACTGGGATAATGGCACGTATGGGTATGACAACTATGGATTGAGTGCCGGCGACTACACAGTATCCGTATATTGTGAGGGTGTTGGGTATTGCACTTCGAGTTCATATGTTTCTATCACTTATGAGATCAACTATGGATGTATACAGAGTGAGACCTATACGGTAAATCCCCCCATAGCGCCTGCTGATGTCTATCTGGATGTAGATGTCTGTCCGGGTACTCCATATACATACAAAGGTATAGACTACTACCCGGGATTCAACACGATACCCGCAGTGAATACGTGTGATACGACAGTCTATCTCACAGTAAACGAATACAACCCACTAATGGCCTGGAACCTCTCAGATCAAACCCAGGGTTATGGCTGCTATTACAACTACCCGGATTATACTGCTCTGGACGTGACGGGAGGAGATGGTAATTATTCTTATTATTCCGTCGCACAGACCTCAACGTGTGTGGGTAATGCGCTGGTGACACCATATACCGTATACGTGACTGACGGGTCAGGCTGTTCCGCAGAGTTTTCTGTAAATATGGACTATATACAGGATAACTACATCGCTTCTATAGATAACACGACTGATGAAACCTGCCCCGGAGCGAGGAATGGTACGATGAGTTTTTCTGTGATCAACGTAGATATGCAGCAGTGTGGAGGCAGCGTCTACTTTAATTACAATGGCCCTAACGGCTCCAGTGGTAGCACGGTGATATATGGCATTTATTCGAATACAGACTATAACCTGCCTGCAGGTACTTATAACTATTATTTGAGTGGGCTGGAAGTATGCGCCAATCCCGTGCAGGGTACCTTTACCATAGGCTCTGGTGGTGCCGGCACCATATCAAATGAATACGATACGATATGTGATGGAGCTTCCTTCTACTGGCCTGCAGATGGCAATACCTATTCACAAAGCGGCCTTTACTCGATCACCATCACCGGTGGTAGTAGTACCGGCTGTGATAGTACAGCTAATCTCTACCTGGCTGTACTGCCCCCTCTCACTGCCGGCAATCTGTCTGACCAGACTT
>JAFDYP010000505.1 GCA_018267355.1 Bacteroidota bacterium | reverse complement strand
TGAAATATGCAGCATCGCTTTTTGCTTTCCCGGTATGAAGAGCGATATATTTTTCTGAAAGGTCTTTGAGCGTCTTTTCCTCACGGTATACCAGCGGCATATTGTCCTGTATCATATCGAGGATCTTTTTAATGAAGATCATGTTTTGAGTGATATCCCCTGAGTTAGCTTTCTGCTTCAGATACCGGGGCAATGCGGCATAAAACAATTTATTCATAGAGACTCTGCTGCACAGATAGGTTAATAGGGCTATTTCATCATCACCGAAAATGGCATAGTAACATTTTCCCAGCAGTTCCGAAGTTATTTTGTCGAGGTGAGCTACTGTGATGCCGGTAGAGGCAAGGATTTTATGCTTATCCATGTCAGGCAGTTCAGTCTGCTTATTTATAAGATCCCATACCATGCCCATAGTGCCTCGCGGCTGGATGGCCGCCAGTTTCGATCGCTCCGGGTCTCTCACATTTTTGAGGAAAATAAATAGCAGATTCATATCACACTGATAAATCGGATATAAGACAGATGGTTTAATCTCATCAGGACATTAGTTTAATGGTGACAGGTATCAGATCACCTTGTTCTCATACGCCCATTTGATGAGCCCTACGATGGTGGTCGTGTTCGTTTTCCGGTAGATGTTTTTGCGGTGAGTCTCTACAGTACGCTCACTGATGCTCAGCTGCCTGCCTATATCGGCATTAGAGTGTTCTTTGGCTATCAGGTCTATGATCTCGCGCTCTCTATCGGTCAGGTTCACACGCTCCTCTTCTTGCTTCAGCCGCACTTGTTCATTCATAGACCTGATGATCGTGCCAGCTACCGCATCAGAAAAATACTGACCGCCACTGTTTACCTTATCCAAAGCATCTATCAATTCTTTATTACTCGCATTTTTATAAATATAGCCGGCCACACCGGCTTCTATCATGCCATTGATGTGGGCCGTATCTCCATGCATAGATAGTGCAATGACACGCGTACGGGGGTATGAGCTTGTGATAGTGCGTGTCAGCTCGATACCGTCCATATCGGGCATGCTGATATCAGTGAGCACGATGTCAGCTCTTTCTTTTTTCAATATTTCCAGTACCTGCACACCGTTCTTTGCTATTCCCGTGATAGAGATATGTGCATGTCCTTGCAGGATGGACTTCAGGCCATCTATCATGATCTGGTGGTCGTCAGCTATGATCAGTTTCATTGTTTAGTGGTATTTCTACAGTCACGGTAGTACCTTTGCCGGGCGCAGAGTCAAAATTGACCGTGCCATGGAGGTATTCTATACGTGATCTGATATTCTTTATTCCGATACCGTTTTCGTCACTCAGGACCTTTGCCACATCAAAGCCACCTCCATTGTCTTCTACCATCAGGACCAGTTCGTACTCGTGGCGCAGCAGTTGTATAGTGACGTGATTGGCGCCTGAGTGGCGGATAGTATTATTGATGATCTCCTGAAAAACCCTGTACATTACAGCCTCGGCTGTAGTATCGAGCCGCTGGTTCATGCCGACTATGTCCAGGTCTATTTTCAGGTTTGAGGTATTCATTTTATTGACAAAATCCCGCACGGCTGATACCAGGCCGGATTTGATCAGTACATTAGGCATCATGCTGTGAGAGATGCTGCGCACCTCACGCACGGATTCATCCAACAGTGCCATCGCGCTCTGCAGTACATCATGGCCCCGCAGGTCTGAGGCTGTCATAGATGCCTCCAGGCCTGAGAGGTTCAGCTTGGTGGCCGATAGCAGCTGCCCCACACCATCATGCAGGTCGCGGCCTATGCGCTGCCGCTCTGCCTCCTCAGCCTCCAGTACAGCACGTGCACGTATCTGCTGCTGCCGTAGTATCTCATCCTGCAGCAGTACCTTTTGCCGCATCTTATATCTATTGTAGCCTAGCCAGCCTATGATAGCCGATAGCAGAAATACAATGCTCATTACGATCAGTATGATATTACGCCGGTTCAGTTTCAGCCGCTGTATCTGTATCTCCTGTTCTTTTTTCTCCGTATCATATTTTGTCTGCATCTCAGCTATCTGCCTTGAGCTTTCGGCGTTGAACACGGAATCTTTGACTGTTATTGACTCCTCTACATAGCGCGCAGCTTTAGTCATATCACCTTTATGCTTGTATACCTGATACAGCGACATGCAGGCCAGGTACAGCACAGGTTTTTGATCCAGGCTTTTGGCCGTCTCATATGCGGTGAGCAGATATGGCTCAGCCTTGTCATATTGGCCGTGCACCTCATAGATGCTGCCGACATTTTGAGAGTACATCCCTATGGCCGCTTTATTATGCACTTCAGTGGCCAGTGTCAGGGCCTCTTCAAAATAGGTGAGTGCTCTGGCTGAATCTCCTCTACGCTCATAGATAGAGCCGATATTGCTCAACGCAGATGCACGGGAAAATTTATCACCTATCGCGCCTGATAGAGACACTACACTATCCAGCAGCATGCGTGCGCTGTCGTAATCCTTTAGACCCATATAAGCTCCTGATAGCGTGTTGTAGTTTGTGATAAGGCCGTGGGGATTAGGCAGGCGATAGTTGATGACTAGGGCCTTTTGTGCATAGTCTATGGCCTTATGATAATTCTTTTGATTGCTGTGAATCACCGCAATGTTATTATACGTCAGGGCAATGTTGAGCTGATTGTTATTCTTCTCCTGTATGCGTAGGCATTCCAGCTGGTACTGCAGGGCCTTGTCCAGGTCTCCCTTTTTCTGATACAGGGCACCCAGATTTCCAAGATTGGCTCCTATGCCTTTTTCGTCATTCAGTTTTCTCCGGAGCTCCAATGCATGAAGATGATCTTTCTCACAGGCAGCAAAATCCCCTAGCCTGTACTTGACTACGCCGGCATCAGAATAAGCCGTCGCAATATACCGGTCATCTCCGGATCTTTCGGCATAGCGAATGCCCAACGTGGCTATGGAATCCGCCAGCGCCGGCTCTCGCACCTGTATATCCCAGACTGCGTCAGATAGCAGGTGCGCGCGTGCCGTATCAGACCTCGCCTGATCCATACTCGCGTGCAACTTTGCCAGCCGCTCCTCAGGCTGGGATCGCACGGAAGCAGTCAGCAGGCTAAACAGTAGCAGCGCTATACAGTGGTAATAACGCATATTCATTTTAACATAAGACAAGATAATTGCCATCTTCATAAAAACCAATAATATCGCCCATTTGTAAGCATATTCCATAGCACGAAAAAGCCTTCTCGTAGGTAGAGAAGGCTTTTAAAGGATGTATGGGAATTTTCTATTTAGGCATCACAAAGGAAACACTCTCCGGGTTGTAGTTGTCATCCAGTACCTTGGCATTGTATGAAACCGGGAAGGCCGCCGCAGACGCGCCACCGGCGCCTTGTATTCCTATGGTAGCACTTTGACCACATGCGTTAGGGTCGTTGGTGTAATAGCGCACATTTACCAGATTGGAAGTCTCATGTATCTGTACCTGGAATGTAACGGGGTAACCAAACCCTTGTATCTGCGTTTCAAAATCAGCTATGAATACGCGATTAGGAGAGCTACCTTGAGTACTATACCTGATGCCATTGCCTGCGGCCGTGAGGTCATCCCAATAAGCGCAGATAGTAGGATTAGTAAAGGAAGACGAAGGCAATTGTGAGTTCACCCATTGATTGGCTCCTGCTGCGCCAAGCTGAAGGAAGCCATTGCTGCAGATATCAATGGTAGAGTATGATACACCTTTGACAGTGACAGAAAATCCCAGTGGTGCATTGACAGTACCGTCATCTGTTCCTGCTGTGATAGCTGTGGTCCATCCTGATATATCATCGCGACTGAAAGCGATATTGGCGGATCCTATGAAATCTACGGGGCCGGTAGCTCCTGTAGCACCAGTAGCGCCTGTCGCTCCTGTGGCGCCTGTCACACCTGTGATACCCTGCGCACCTGTAGGGCCGGTAATGCCCTGCGCTCCTGTCGGACCTACTACACCCTGGATACCTTGCGCACCGGTAGCGCCGGTGTTGCCCGTAGCGCCGGTAGCTCCTGTGATACCTGTAGGACCGGTTATACCTGTTGCGCCCGTAGCACCCGTAGCACCTACGTTACCATCAATGCCTGATGGCCCTTGTGGACCAGTAGGCCCTGCTATACCATCAGCACCGGTAGCACCCGTAGCTCCTGTATTGCCATCTGCTCCGTTGTTACCCGTTGCACCCTGAGGTCCGGTAGCACCTGCTATGCCGTCGGCACCGGTAGGGCCTGTAGCACCTGTTATGCCATCATTTCCGTTATTGCCTGTAGCACCCTGAGGGCCTGTCGGACCTACTATGCCGTCAGCACCTGTAGGGCCGATAAGTCCATCTGCACCCGTGGGACCGGCATCACCGGTAGGTCCTGTAGGGCCACCGGCGGGACCAGTGGCTCCATCTGCACCGGTAGCGCCCTGTGCGCCTGTAGGCCCTGTAGCACCATCGGCACCGGTAGTACCCGTAGGTCCATCCGCACCCGTAGGACCTATGTCACCTGTGGGACCGGTAGGCCCGCCTCCCGGCCCGGTGGCTCCATCTGCACCAGTAGAACCCTGCGGGCCCGTAGGTCCTGCGATACCATCTGCGCCAGTAGGGCCGGTTGCACCGGTTGCACCTGTGTTGCCATTTGTACCGTTATTACCAGTCGCACCTTGCGGCCCTGTAGGACCTGCTATGCCATCAGTACCTGTAGGGCCGGTGGCACCGGTAGCTCCCGTGCTGCCATTTGTGCCGTTATTGCCGGCCACGCCTTGCGGTCCCGTAGGGCCTCCT
>JAFDYP010000504.1 GCA_018267355.1 Bacteroidota bacterium | reverse complement strand
GTATCGGGCATACTGGACGCCAGCAATCAGCCTCAAAGGATACAACATCCGACCAGATTGGTGAAAACAGTTGTTTACGGAGGAGCAGTGGTATTTTTGATACTAATCGTTTTGCAACTCTCAGGACGTGTTCAATAGTGACTTTTATCCATCTCAAGCATTATAATCAGCAATGTCAGAAGCTACAGCAACATCCTATCAACTCCTCGACGGCAAGAAACTGGCCGATGAGATCAAATCAGAAATAGCAGCAGAAGTAAGTGGCATCACAGCCACAGGCAAGCGCGCACCACACCTGGCTGCGATACTCGTAGGCAATGATGGCGGTAGCCTGACCTACGTAGGGCATAAGGTGAAAGCCTGCGAGCAGGTGGGCTTCAAGTCTACCCTGCTGCACTTTACGGATACGAGCATCACGGAGGAGTTTCTGCTGAATGAGGTGAAGAAACTGAATGAAGACCCGGAGATAGATGGCTTCATCGTACAGCTACCGTTGCCAAAGCATATAGATGCGGATAAGGTGCTGATGGCCGTAGACCCTGCAAAGGATGTAGATGGATTTCATCCGGTGAATGTGGGAAAGACAACGCTGGGCCTCTCCTCTTTTGTGTCTGCTACGCCGCTAGGCATCACCAAGATACTGGAGCGCTATAATATCGAAACATCCGGCAAGCACTGTGTGGTGATAGGCCGTAGCAATATCGTAGGTCGTCCTATCAGTATATTACTCAATGGCACCGGCAAGACCGGCAATGCGACTGTAACGGTATGCCACTCCCGTACGTCTAACCTGAAGGAGATAACCCTGCAGGCGGATATCATCATTGCGGCACTGGGCAAGCCTGAATTCCTGACCGGAGATATGGTGAAGGAAGGTGTGGTGATAGTAGACGTGGGCACGAGCCGCGTAGATGATCCTACTGCCAAGGCAGGCTGGAGGCTGAAGGGTGATGTGAACTTTGCCGAGGTATCTAAGAAGGCCTCTGCTATCACCCCCGTGCCGGGCGGAGTAGGCCCGATGACGGTGGTCTCTCTCCTGCTCAATACGCTCAAAGCATACAAGCAACACGCATGAAACAATACGGATGGATCATAGGTGCCGGGCTCATGGCGCTCAGCCTGCAGTCGTGCAATAACCAATCTAAGAACAGCATCCCGGTCAATGCAAAGGAAGAATTTGCAGACTCGGCTATGTCTGTAGTGCGGCAGTATACCGATGCGCAGGGCAAGAAGATCCTACAGAAAGTCAATACCACCTACGACATCGTTGAATTCACTGACAAGGAGGATGTAAAGAAGCTGCTGGTCAAAGTCACTAATACGGAGACATCTTCCGTCGACTCCGGTGTGACGGACAATCACTACACAGTGAGTGTGACCGGTATCACGGATCCAAAGATACACTGGAGCAAAGACCTGAGAGGTGCTGATATGGACTATACCTATAAGGTGCTCGTAGTACACTCTGAGGGCAAGAATGCGAATGAAGAAGACACCTACGAGCAATACTCGCTGCAGACCGGTGAGAAGCTCATGACCTTCACCTACAGCTCGCTGATGGCGCAGATAGTCAATACGTCTAATAAGCGCTTCTTTGGCTACCTCTCCGGTCAGTCTGCTACAGCGGATAAGCCCGAGCAATATGCCACTATCAGCTATGTAGGCAGCAATGAAAAGCTGGACAAAGTAAACATCAAACTGAAAGCCGGAAAGACCCTGCCAAACTACACGCCGGAGATCACCCTGCTAGCCTCACAGGAATCTGGCAATACCGTAGCGTCTGAAGGCAAAGTCGTGATCCTCGCGCATACAGACCGTACGTTCAAGGCAGACGACATCAAGGGCTTTGCTATGAAAGTGACCTATCAGCTACCAGATGGCAATCCTAGCGTGATACTGATCCCCATACGCCAGGACCATATAGACCTGGAGAATGCTACCTACGACAAATCGATCTTTGAGATCGCAAAAGCTAACTGATCTATATCGGCGTTTTGTCAGGCAAAAGCCGTCGCCTTGTCGGTTATGTTGTCCACTATTTGCCAAATAGTGTGAATAGGTTTATTCCGCTCATTTGTGTTTTGATATATCTTAGGGATATGGTTATTAGAAAACTGCTTGCTGTCGTCGTTGTTTTTGCTTCCCTCCAGACAGCGCAGTGCCAGATAGCCAAAGGAACCATCATGGCGGGCGGCAGCGTAGGGTTTCAGTTTACCACAGACCATGAGCTGTACGCCAAAGATTTCACCTTCCACTTCACGCCACTGTTCGGAGGCTTTATTACTAAAAATGTGGTGCTGGGTGTAGCGCCTATAGCTGCTTATTCTACCCATTCTGTGGTGACGCCAAACAATATCCGGGTCAAGGATAACGTCTTATCATTGGGCATAGGCCCGTATGTAAGGTACTATGTGAAGATCTCGTCCAAGGCATACTTCTTTGTGCATGGATCGCCGTCTGTGATGGCCTCGTGGGATAGTTATATCACCTCCAGCTCTACTACTACCACCAAAACAGTAAGTGCCAACTGGACGCTGGGGCCGGGGTTTTCGGTATTCGTGACCAAAGCAGTAGCGGTAGAGGCCAGCCTCTATTATAATGGTATGTGGCATCAGTCCAGCCAATACAATAAGGGGAACCTGATCAGCGAGGGGAATAAATACGTAGACCATGGCATGCTTTTGAATGTAGGTATGCAGGTATACTTTGAGCGCAATAAAAAAGC
>JAFDYP010000503.1 GCA_018267355.1 Bacteroidota bacterium | reverse complement strand
TTGCTGCTGCAGTTTCAGCGCCTCGTTCACGCGGCCCTCGTTGGCCCAGCTGGTGGTCTCGCGCACATACATGGTCGGCTCGCGCTTTTGCTCGTGGCCGTTGTAGGTATACTGCCAGCTCCACCGCGCTATACTCCAGTCAAAGAGCCAGTAGCCCCATTCCCAGCCCGAGCTGAAGGTGATATGCCCCGGCACATTATATTTCACGCAGGTGTCTATGTCACTCAGCCGCGCCGAGAGGTACGGCAGCAGCGTGAGCGGTATCGAGTTGTCAAACGTGACCCAGTACGCCGACTCGGGGTAGTACCACGTCTCGCGTTGCTTCATCTGATCCAGCAGAAACTGCAACTGGTGCCGCTGGTTCTTATTCTCATACACCGGCGCGTTGGCCTCCGTCATATCGTAGAACATAACCGTGTGCGACAGCACCCCGCGCTCCCTGTCCAGCGCCTGGCTCGCAGAGTCCCACTGGAATGCCTTGCGCTTGTCGCCCATCTCATTCTCATGGCGCACCACATGCTGGCGGCCCATCAGCTTGGTATGGCTGTGGTCGCGCAGGTACTCTATCACATGCAGGCGTAGCGCCTCTTTCTTTTTCTTATTACCGGCTATGAACTCCGCTGTGGAGAACTCCATATTAAACACATCCCAGTCTGCCTGCAGCAGCCAGGCCAGGTTCTTTTCTATTTGCTTGTTCTTATTGCCGGGGCCGCCATATAGCTGGAAGGTCTTCTGCTGGATCATATGTAGCGATAGATCCGCCGCCATGATCAGCCCGCGGCTGTGCCCATAGTCTACGAATAGCTTTGCATGCTTGATCCACACATCGCGGTCTACATCATTCAGCAGGCAAAACTCAAAGTACGTCTGCCCGTTGCGCACCAGCCAGTCCAGGTACTCCTTCACATCCTCCAGCGCGTGGGGCTGCGTGCCATCCATCAGCTGCTCCGTCAGCTCTATCGGGTGCTCAGTATGCAGGTGGAAACCCTTCTTATCAAACAACGGATGCCCGCTGAAGGTCATCTCATTCTCCGCCTGCCAGCCTTTCTCCAGATGCGGTATGATGGTCCTGCGCGGATGGTAAAACTTAAAACCCAGATGCTCCTGCATCAGCCCATAGATACCAAAGCTCACGCCCTGCCATGAGGTCGCTGATAGCTCATACACCACATGCGGCCCACCCGGTTTGATCTTCCACGTGTAGTCATGCGCAGGATAATTGCGATATGGGAAGGTCGCTTTCTCCGCAAAGCGGTTGAGCTTATTCGCCTCACTCGCCTTGATCTCGGGCAGTACGATCTGCACACGGGCACTATTGTCATTCAGCGTCACCTCGCAGCCGCAGGCCTGCCCTATGAGCTGCTGGGCGTCTTTGATGGTCAGCGCGGTGATAGAGCTATCCAGCACACTACGTGGCGCGATGATGGAAACGGTGGGCCCAGCTGCAAAAACTGAAACAACCAAAATTAATACAGAGAAAAGGGCAATGGTCTTTTTCATAGCGTACAATATAGAGTAGAATTTACAGATGGCGGAATGACGGCCACGGACGTATTGACCAAGATCATGCCGCGACCTAACATGGGTCATGAGCCGGCTATATACGCCCGGCTACCTTTGTTCTGTCAAACAGCTACTGACTGCCTCTGACGGAGCTACCAAAAGGTCTTCAAGGTATGGTCAGTGTTTGACTCAGGTTAGAACAGGAGGCTTCCCTATGGGAGTGGGGAAGAAATAATCAGCCTGATATTGAAGAACCGGGTTTTAGTAGGGCGGCCGCAAACGGGAGTTAAAGCGGCCGCTTTTCTTTTTTATAGCCGCCATCAAAACTCCCACGCCACCAATCCACGCACTTCCTCCACAGAGAGCGGCGTGATCGTATCCAGCGCAGTATCGCCCTTGTACTTCTTCACCAGATAAGCCAGCGCAGGCGCGATCCATGCCTTGCTCGTTTCATCCAGTGCATCGCACAGCAGTGAGATCTGATAGAGCGAGGTGATATTTTCAAAGAAAGGTTTAGCGCTCGCCTCCATTTCATCTTGTGATAGCGTACGGAGTTTTTCACCAAAGGCGATCAGCTTCTGCAGTTCTTCTTTCAAGAAGGTACCATATTCAGCATTCTTCGCTGCGCTGCGCGTAATCTCCATTGCCACCGCACGCAGACCTTCCGATTTAGCCAGTGCGCGCAGCATATCGAGAATGATGATATTGCCGCTACCCTCCCAGATAGGGAGCACCATCATGTCGCGCATCAGCTTTGGCATCACGCCGTCCTCTATATAGCCTATACCGCCCATCAGCTCCATGCTCTCGCGGCAGATGTAGACACCCTTCTCGGCAGACCACTTTTTCGCCATAGGATTGATGATACGGAAAAGCTGTGCCTCGTGCTCATCCCCATGATCAGCTTTATCGAGTGCTGTGATAGCGCGCCATGTCAGGTAAAAGTTCGCCACATTGAGCGCACCGAGTTCGGTGAGCTTAGTGCGGATCAATGCATGCTCTATGGCTACTTTGCCGAAGGTCTTGCGCGTGCTGATATACTGGTATGCCTCTATCAGCGCACGACGCGAGGTAGCGAGCGCCGCGAGCGAGTTATATAGACGAGATAGGTTCACCATCTCGATCATCACCTTAAACCCTTCAAACTCCGACCCTACCATCGTACCTACTGTATCTGTCAGCGTGGTCTCACCGCTCGCCATGCTGCGCACACCGAGTTTCTCTTTGATACGGATCAGGTCGAGGGGGTTGCGCGTACCATCTGCGAGATATTTCTCTACGAGGAAGATCGACAAGCCCTTCGTCCCCTTCACATCAGAGTCCGTACGCGCCAGCGCAAAGATCAGGTCTGCATTCGCATTGCTACAAAACCACTTCTCACCATTCAGGCGATATGTCTTTCCATCTTCATGCGTAGCAGTCGTGATACTCGCACCCACGTCAGAGCCGCCGGTCTTCTCCGTCAGGTACATAGCACCGGTGAAAAGCTCCTTGTCATCATTGGTCCAGATATGTGGCAGCAGGCGTGCTTTGTCTTCTTCATCGCAGAATATATCTATCAGCCGCGCCACGCCATCTGTCATGCACAGCGGGCAGTATTGCCCTGCCTCACTCATGGCATAGAGATAGCCGCTCGAGAAGCCGAGGCGGTGACCTTCCTTGCCAAACTTAGCGCGCAGGGATGGTTCCCACTTCACGCGAAACATCTCTGACTTCACAGCCACCTTCATCAGCTCCCAGTAGGCCGGGTGAAACCTGATCTCATTGATATTCTCACCAAAGAAGTTGCGCTTCACCAGTTCCGGACCGTTATGATCTGCCAGCAGTGAGAGTTCATTCATCGGGCCTGCAGCCTCCGTGCCGGTGTAGTTCCATTTATCCTCCATGTATGTCTGTGCCTCCTTGGTCACCTGCGTGCGCAGGTAGTGGCGCAGGATGGTATCACTCTGATAGAAATTGGTACTCGGCGTGAAGGCCGTCGTGAGCACATAGTTCTTCTCCTTTGGGTAGCGCACCGTCTTGGTCGTGGTCTGCATGGTCTTTGATGATTGAGCTACTAAGATAGCGAATAACAGCGAGGCCTGCTACGCAGAAAAACAAAGGCAGGGCAACCCTTTTGTATCTTGCACCGTTATCAGAATGTACCTGATTGTATCTCAACTAAAAACCACTGACCATGACCAGAACATTCTTCCTCGCCGCTATGATGGTGCTCACACGCCTGCTCCCGGCCCAGGTGATCCCTAATACCGATTTCGAGCAATGGGACAATCAGCCCGTCCCACTCCTGTGGGAGACTAACAGCCGTCCGCTCACCACACCGGCCTATGACCCATACGTGGTCAAAAAAGATACCGTGCGCTACTCCGGCAGTTACGCTGCTGACCTGTATGCCAACAATGCTTTTAAAGCCTATGCCAAAACTACTTTTGCGGTCAATACGCATCCGGCCGCTTTATCACTCTATTACACGCTATCCTTTGCGCCATGCGTCAATGATCCGGGCTATCAGCAGCAGGATACCGCCTCGGTCCTCATCGAGCTGCTCCACAATGGCACTACGGTAGACCAGGGCTACTGGCAGAGTACGGCTAGCCGCTTCACCTACTCACGCCTGATAGTACCGCTCTCTCAGCAGGCCACTGCATATGACTCGTGTCGCATCACCCTCATGGGTGGCCGCGTCAATGGCGGCTGTGGCTTTGTAGCCGCACCTACTGAGTTTCGTGTAGACCATCTGGAGCTCCTGGATAGTGCCGCCTCGGGCTGTACCGATACCGGCGTAGTAGTGGCGGGCGTGGAGTGCCCGCTCATCAGTGACTTTGCCACAGGCACGCTGCTCCATCCATGCACCATGCCTGCCGGCGCTTCCCTGCATGTGGGCGACACTGTGATCTACGGCTATGGCCCCAGCAGCTGTGTCTCTATCTGCATGCAGGGCACCGATGTGGCAGTGTCCTGCTATCAGGTCCTGACAGTCGGCCAGATACCTGCGCAGCCATGCCATGCCTACTTCAGTTGGAGCAAAAACATTGACTCCGTCACTTTTTATAACCAATCCCACGCTGATAGTGTGACCGGCTACTCCTGGAGTTTTGGTGATGGCAGCATCTCGACGGATACCAATCCTCACCACGTGTATGCAGACGATAGTACTTATATAGTCTGCCTGCACATGACAGGGCTGGACTACGGCGGCAATCCTTGCAGCGACACCTACTGCGATACAATATTTATCACGCATGACTGCATAGACTCTACGCTGCTCTGCCCTGTACCACCGGGAGCATTGTGCTGCGACCTCTCTCCTCCTGATACTGTCTGCGGCTGCGACAGCGTCACGTATTACAATGCCTGCTACGCAGCCCGTATAGGTGGAGTAGCGCACTACTATCACGGACCCTGCGTCAGCACACACACCGGTATAGATGATCCCGCAGGGGCAGTATATGCCATCACGCTCGCACCCGTGCCTGCGGGAGATCAGGTAGTACTTACCTATCAGATCCGCAGCAGCGCCACTACCACCATCCGCATCCTGAGCGCCATCGGCCAGGAGCTACGCACCATAGACCCCGGTGCCACAGATGCAGGACGCCACCAGGCGCAGATAGACCTGACAGGTCTCAGCGCAGGCATCTATCTGCTGGAGATCAAAAGCGGCGCCACCACCAGAGTCAAACGATTCATCAAAGAATAGCACAGAAAACCACCACCATAAGTAAGAGCTGCCACCCGGCGGCTCTTATCTTTTATAGCCGGCTGTTTAAGTCTCCTATAGTGGAGATCTAGAGGAGTTCATCTGCGTCAGCAAAAATCAAGCAGCAACATTTGCGAGTAAAATTCCCTGAAAAAATAAAGAGCTATTTTACGAAGCAATCTTCAACTTAAAACTGTCTCCATACAAAGTACCCACCCTCACCCACAAAATTCTCCCTTCTCCTTTGGAGCAGGGAGATGCCGAAGGCAGAGGATGAGGCCGGCTGTTACAAATCACTCACTCTGATGCCCCATCCGTTGATTGAATCCTTACGGCTGCCCAAGTCCCCTTTGGGGATTTAGGGACCAAATACTTATCATTATGGTATGGCAACACATGCAGGAGAACAAGCGCTGAAGCTCGCCCATTCCTTTACCCGCGCGGAGGAGACAGGACACTATGATGTCATCATTATCGGCTCTGGTCTCGGCGGCCTCACCACTGCATCTGTACTGGCGAAAGCCGGCAAGAAGGTTCTCATGCTGGAGAAGCATGGCACCATCGGCGGCTTCACACAGACCTTCACACGCAAGGGATATGAATGGGACGCCGGTGTACACTACGTAGGCGAGGTCAATAAGAAGTTCTCCATCCTGCGCGACATTTTTGACTACGTCTCCGATGCCCAGCTCAAGTGGGCCGAGATGGACGAGGTATATGACGAGATCATCATCGGTGATAAGCACTATCCCTACCGTAAAGGCAAAGAGAACCTTAAGGCAGACCTGATCAAATGGTTCCCTCAGGAGGAAGCAGCTATACACAAATACTTTGATCTGATCAGCCAAGTGGCACTCGGTCAGCGCAGCTACTATACAGACCGTGTTTT